>JADHVV010000125.1 GCA_016783825.1 Candidatus Zhuqueibacterota bacterium
AACATCAAAATAGCCAATTTCTCCGGCATTCCCGGTCTCTCCCCTTACGAGATGTCCATTTAAAATAATCCCGCTTCCGATTCCACTTTCAATTAAAATACAGGCTATATTTGAATATCCTTGTCCCGCGCCAAGTAAGCTTTCGATCAAAGTTATCGTGTTGATATCATTTTCAAGGATAGTTGGTACATTATATTGCGAAGAGAATCTTGATGCTAATGGCAGATGCACCCATTCCCTCAAGGTTACCGCATACTTCAATTCTCCCTTTGCATAATCGATAATACCAGGCATTCCTATGCCAATACTGATAAGTTTTTCTTCAGGAATATTATATTTTGTGATAGAAAATCTATTTTTGTGAAGATATTGGATATGACTTCATCTATGGAAGCGTTTATTTCATAAGAGTGGTGTTCAATGCCTTTGATGGTTGATTCAACGTTTGCCAACGCAATAGTTATTTGTCCCCTCATTATTTGGATACCGATTACGTAGCCATTGTCTGGGTTCAGTTTTAAAAGCATTGGTCTTTTTCCACCTTTGCTGGTAGATTCGCCTTTGCCGGTTACTAAAATGAACCCATCTTTATCCAACCTGTTAATAATGCCTGAGACAGCAACCTTTGAAATTTTTGCTCTCTTTGCTAATTCGTTTCTGGAGATAGGACCCTCCTGTCGAATTAGATTTAATAATCGCCTTTCGTTTATAGTTCTTATTAATTGTGAATTTGCTTTTTCAGGCATCACATTGATTTTGTTAATTAATAACTTTTGTTATTTAAAACAAATAAAAAAAATATTCATCAAAACTGAACCGAACGAAAGAAGGAACTTTATGCTTTCTCCTGGACATTTGATTCAAACACATTAATTCCATAATATTAATGTGTTAAGATATAAGAACATGTGTGGTGAGTTTATTAGCCTTATTCAAATTCTGTTAGTAAGTAAACAAAACTAACTAACGTAATAATAAGAAATTTATTTTTAATTGTCAAGTAAAAAATGACATTTTTTTATTTTTTTTTCATGCAATTATCTCATTGTTAAATAATCAATTAGCAAAAATCAACCATTTGTTCTTTCAAGGTTTGTTCAGCAATGTGATAAATGCGCATAAAAATTAGAAATTTTGTAACCGTTTACCTGGTAGATAAAGAATGGATAAAATCATGCAGTTGAAAACGAAAAAATAAATCCAACGGATAATAAAAAAAATTGATACGAATTTAATTTTACACTGCCTTTGTCGGGCGGTAATTTCTTTTTTGGTAAATTGTCTGGTTTTTTATTAGTCTCATTATGTTTTACGTTTTATAATTCTTGTACCATCCGTTGGGTTGTTTCTATCCGTTGGATTCTCATTCGTTGGATTTATTCAGTCATATCTTCACATAAATCTAAGGAGCATTTACATATATTTTCCCTTGCAATTAAGAAAACTGTTTCGTATATTCATTTTGATAATAATTATCATTATTAATTTATCGGAATAACAATGGTAGCTCAAATTAAAAAACAATATTTGAATTATTTAAAAACGAATAATCTCAAATCTTCAAAACGCCGTGATTTTATTTTTGATTTTATCCTCCAAAAAAAGGGTCACTTCACAATTGATGATCTTTATCAGAAATTATTAGTAATAGATCCTGATATTGGTATTGCAACCATCTACCGCACGATCCGATTATTGGTGGATTGCGGGATTCTAACTGAGCATACATTCGGCGAAAAAAAAGGTTATTTTGAATTAGCAAACAGTCATTTATCACACCACGGTCATTTAATTTGTATAAAGTGTGGAAAAATTATTGAGTTCGATAATGAATTAATTGAAAATTACCAGGAAGTATTAAAGAAAAAATACAATTTCAAAATACAGTCTTATAAATTTGAAGTTTATGGAATATGCCGGGAATGTTAATGGTGATTGGTTAGTGGTGAGTTGTGAATCGTTCCTTCACTATTTTTGACAGAAAACTTGTAACTATTTAGCGAGGCTTTGCATCAAGCCGACAGGTTTTTAATGATTTTATTTCCAACGGATTCAAGAATCTTCCTTAATGAGAACCTATCTGATTAAATCCGTTGGATTCTTGAATCCGTTGGAAAAAATAAGCTACAAAATAATTATGAAACACGTAGGAAAAAAATTGACAGAAAATACGCAACAATCAAAAACATCGATCCTCATCATTGGGAATCCTAATGTTGGCAAGACAACAATCTTTAATCAATTGTCACGCAAATATGCTGTTACAGCCAACTACCCATTCACAACTGTTGAAGCAAATTCAGCGCCAATTCGTATTGAAGGCAGGGAATATGAGTTGATCGATACAGCCGGGATTTATCGTTTGGATTTTCCTTCTGAAGAAGGGCAAATTACCCGCGATTTCCTTTTTAATAATACTCCCAAAATTATCATTCAAGTTATTGAAGCAGCAAAACTTGAACAATCGTTACGACTCACCCTTCAACTTTTAGAATTAAAGATACCACTAATTTTGGTATTGAACATGAATGATGAGTTGGCTAAGCAGGGCGTTAGGCTCAACCCACATGTTCTATCAGAATCTTTAAATGTGCCGATAATTGAAACTATTGCTGTTGAAGGAAAAGGAATTGAAAAAATTAAAAAAGTTATCCCCGGAGCAAAGACTGCCAATTATGTTAACTCCAATCCGCCTATTTTGAAAAAGTATTATCAAGAAATCGAAACAGCTTTCCCGGAAAATAAAAAGCCACAACAATCAATATTGAGCTTGTTTGCACTGGATGATCCATACACAAAACGATGGATTGAAGCCAACTATGGAATCAAAATACTTAAAAAAGCAGTAGCGCAATTTAACAGATTCAAAAATACTAATATCGTTAATCTTTCCTTTGCTATTCTGAATTCACAAAATCAGAAGATCCAGAATATTATCAGCCGGGTTATCACGCACAAAAGCGAAATAACAAAATATGGCATTCAGAAATTTGGCGAATGGTCTCGTCATGTTTTGTGGGGCTGGCTCATTGTCCTGCTGATGATTTTTTTAACCTATATTATTGTCGGGAAACTCGGTGCAAATTTTTTAGTTGTGGAAATGGAGCGGCTGCTTTTTACGCCTATAACCAATTATTTAAAATCAATTTTAACCATCCCGATTCTCTATCGTTTTTTAGTCGGTGATTATGGACTACTGACCACAGGACTGTTCAATGCAATCGGTACAGTCCTACCGATCATCATATTATTTTTCCTCGTCTTGAATTTTCTTGAAGATATCGGTTACCTGACCAACCTGGTTATTTTGACCAATCGAATTTTTAATAAACTCGGATTAACCGGAAAATCAATTTTGCCCATCGTACTTGGCTTTGGCTGCAAAACAATGGCAACCTTATCAACAAAAATTTTAGACACCAAAAAAGAAAAATATATTTCCATTTTTTTAATTGGATTGGCTATCCCCTGCTCCAGTCAAATGAGCATCATTATTGCCGTGCTATCCAAACAGCCGGTGTTATCTTTTTTGATCGTTGCCGGGATTCTTTTGTTTATTGAGTTGACTGCCGGACTGATACTCAATCACATTATTCCGAAAGATAAACAAATAGATTTTATTATGGAAATTCCACCGATCCGTTTGCCGGATTTAAAGCTATTAGGAAAGAAAACATATTACCGGTCGATATGGTTTTTAAAAGAGGCGGTGCCACTATTTTTATTAGGTGCATTCATTCTTTTTATTTTGCATGAAACAGGACTCATCTCCTTGCTACAAAATGGATTGCGCCCCATAGTTGTTGATTTATTGAATCTCCCGATAAATTTTACCGAAGCCATGGTAATGAGTTTAGCCAGGTCAGAAGCCGGCGCCGTTTTAGTCATGGACATGGCAAATGCCGGTGTATTAACACCCAATCAGATAATCGTATCAATACTTGTACTTACTCTTTTTATTCCCTGTATTTCCAATGTGATGGCAATTGGCAAAGAATTAAAATGGAAAAAAGCAACAGTTATGGTGCTAATTATCACAATGACATCCTTATTAATTGGCGGTGGTGTTAATCTGCTGTTAAATTTGTTAAGGATTAGATTGTAACATAGTATTTTGATTTCGGATTTACGATTGCGGATTTCAGAATGCCCACACCCATATTATGGTGGAGGGGAAATTCCGAAATCCGAATTCGTAAATCCGAAATTGATCGAATGTTACATTTTATACCGTAACAAATATATGGAGGATAATAATGTTACAAAGAAAAAGACATAAACATCAGTCCCACCGGTTTTGCAAAAAAGAACTTGATGAATACATGGAATTATTGTGGTACCTGCAGGAACGTCACGGACAAAATATGAAAGATTACCTGGCTGACTTGAATAGCGATTGGGATCCTGCAATTGGTGAAATATTAAAAAAGCAGGGCTATTTGGAGGAAACAGACACAGAATTAAAATTCACAGAAAAGGGATATAATTTTGCCCGGCAATTGATCCGTTCCCACCGTTTGGCTGAAAGACTGCTCACCGATGTTTTGGACATGAAAATTGATCAGGCTGAAGCCGGCGCCTGCGAATTTGAACATATCATTGTTCCGGAAATTGTGGACGCTATTTGTACTTTGTTAGGACACCCGAAAGTGTGTCCCCACGGCATGCCGATTCCTGAAAGTGCATGTTGCAAAGAAGTTAGACGATCCGTTAAAACTGCCACCAAAAACTTAACTGAATTGGAAGCAGGACAGGACGCGCGGGTTGCTTATATCAACACGCAGTCCAATGAAAGAATGCACCAACTCACCCAAATGGGCATTCAGCCGGGATCAAAAATCCGCGTTCATCAAACCTACCCGGCACTGGTAGTGAGAATTGACTCAACGCAAATTGCTTTGGATGAAGTGGTGGCGAGGGATATTTTGGTATGGGAGTAGAAAATATTTATTCGTTAAGTGTTAAAATGTGAAAGTAGCAGTAGCAGTAGCAGTAGCAGCGGCAGTAGCAGTCGTTTCAGTCTCTGAAAATCTGTGCGGAACATCCGCAATTCTTTTGGAGATTAAGCAGCGTCATCTGTTCTATTAATTTCGTAAAAGTTCACCTGTATCTGAAATCAGTCGTTTGTGATCTAAATATTTGCTCTTGAATAACCTTATTTTTGCTTTTTAAACATTAGTAAAAAGCAAAATCTATAAACGCCCTAACCTTATTTGATGTGAATAATAAGGTAATAAGGTAATTAGGTTAAAATTTGTAGGTTATCATTATTCTACTAAGGTAAAAAGACAAAAATAAGGTTTCAAAGATATTTTGAAGTATAAATAATTTTGACAACCACAACCGGTGAACGATTACTCAATTTCTTTTTGACCCAAATAATGCAATAGCCACAACAAAAACATTCGCTCCAAACCAAAAAAGCAGCCCTAATAAAAAGGCTGCTTTTTTTAATTCAATATGCAAATTCAAGTTCTATTCTTCGCTTGTTTCCTCAACGGCTTCTTTGGTCTTTTCTTTTGCCGCTTTTTTCTTCTTAGCATCTTTTTTAGATGCTTTTTCTTTCTTTTCTTTACGAACGCCTTCAAAACCAACTAACTCAAGATAAGCTAATTCCGCGCCATCGCCGAGCCTTTGTCCGAGTTTAACTATTCGTGTGTAACCACCATTCCTGTTTTCAAAGGTCGGCGCCACTTCCTCAAATAATTCTTTGACAACTTTTTTATCGCGCACAGTTTTTAGTACCTGACGTCGGGAAGCCAAATCACCTTTTTTGGCAAAAGTAATGAGTCGTTCAACAAACGGTCGGACAGCTTTTGCTTTGGACTTTGTCGTGCGAATTTTTTTATGCTCAAATAGCTGCATTGCCAGGTTTGAAAACATTGCTTTTCGATGGCTTGCAGTGCGGTTTAATTTGGCAACTGTTTTTCTATGTCTCATAAAACCAATCCTTCAATCAATAATTTTCAGATTTTAAATATTTATCAACATCCATGCCGAAATAAAGTCCCTTATCTTCCAATATCTTGGTCAATTCTGACAATGATTTTCTTCCAAAGTTCCTGAACTTCAACATCTCCTGCTCGTCTCTTCCAACCAGGTCGCCAATCGTTTTGATATTAGCAGCCATCAGACAATTATGTGATCGAACAGACAGCTCCAGTTCATCGACGGTCAATCTCAACAGCTTTCGGATGCGAAGCGCTTCTTCATCAATTTCCGGACTTTCTTCCTGCTCCGGTTCAATATCAAAATTAATGAACAATTGGATATGATCTTTCAGAATTTTCCCGGCATAAGTTAGCGCATCATCAGGCGTTATACTACCATCAGTGTTAATCTCCATGATCAATCGTTCAAAATCTATTTTTTGACCAACCCGGGTAGCTTCAATTTCAAAACTGACTTTTTTAACCGGTGAAAAAATAGCATCGATTGGTATCGTGCCGATGGGTTGATCGGGCAGCTTGTTTTCTTCTGCCGGAACGTACCCCTTGCCGCGGCCAATCTTCAATTCCATTCTAAAGTCAGCGTCTTTATTTAATGTTGCGATATGCGAATCCGGATTTAATATCTCAAAGTCATTTGTCTCAGCCAAGAGGTCGCCACTTTTTAATTCTCTTGGTCCTTTTAGATCGAGAACAACTTTATCAGGACGCTTATTAATTAATTTAATTCTAACCTGTTTTAAATTTAAAATTATTTCGGCAGTATCTTCAACAACTCCCGGAATTGTGGAAAATTCGTGAAGAACCTCCTCAAGTCGAATAGATGTTATTGCTGCTCCGGGCAAGGAGGACAGTAAAACTCTTCTCAGCGCATTACCAATAGTAATGCCAAATCCCCGCTCCAGTGGTTGAACAGTAAATTTACCATACGAGTTTGTATATGTAGATTCGTCTAATTCGATACTCTCAGGCATTTTAATATTTGGCCAATTCATTATGTAAACTCCTCAATAGTTGAGCTACAAAATTTTTCTTTGTTTTTTGTTTAGGGGGCTGGATAAAATATCTTTCCCATATCAATTTTCAAATTTGTTTTAAACCAATAAGTTACAGATTCAACATGTGTAATTTAACTTATCCCGCCCCCTTAACTGTTTTTACTTTTTATTTTGAATATAACTCAACGATTAATGATTCATTGATCAAGTCCGGAATATCTTCTCTACTGGGAACATCCTGAAAAGTGCCTGTTAAATTTGCTTTATCCAGACTTAGCCAGGAGTACTGGCGATCATCTTTAATTTTCCTTAGTGAGGTGTGGATGACGTTCAATTTTTTGCTTTTATCTCTCACTTTTACCACATCTCCAACTTTAACAGAATAGGATGGTATGTCCACCAACCTGTCATTAACCATAAAATGGCGATGTCTTACTAACTGCCGTGCAGTTTTGCGCGAGGGGGCAAACCCGAGTCTGTAAACAACGGTATCTAACCTGCTTTCCAGAAGTTTTAACAAGTTTTCGCCGGTAATACCCTTCATTTGATCTGCTTTTGCAAAATAATTTCTGAACTGAGCTTCCAGAATTCCATAGATACGGCGGACTTTTTGTTTCTCCCGAAGTTGAACACCATATTCGGATTGTTTGAATCGCCGTGTTTTACCATGCTGGCCCGGTGCGTACCCCTTTTTCTCAAACGGGCACTTACTCGAATTACACTTTGTTCCTTTTAAGAAAAGTTTCTGTGCTTCTCTTCGACATAATTTACAATCAGGTCCTTTATATCTTGCCATTTAATTAAGGTCTCCAAAATATTTTTAGTAACTTAAATTGAACTTCTTGCTCAAAGGGTAAAGAATCTTAACTTTTTAATTATTTAAAAAAGGTCGAGATTGAGATCGAGATCAAGAAAAAATTGAATTGTTTTTTTTCTTGATCTTGATCTCGACCTTGATCTTTCCTTGCAACAAACAGAATCTCAAACAAACCTATCAATTCAGTTTTTAGAAATTCTGGCTCGCATTCGAATACTTTTACACACGCCGTCTTTTAGGAGGTCGGCATCCGTTATGAGGAATTGGTGTCACATCACGAATTGCAGTAATCTCTAAACCTGCTGCTTGAATAGAACGAACAGCAGCTTCCCGACCTGAACCCGGACCTTTAACCAACACTTCTACTTTTCTTAACCCCAAATCCATTGCCTCTTTTGCTGCGGATTCAGCAGCCAATTGAGCTGCAAACGGCGTACTTTTCCTTGACCCCTTAAATCCAACCCTTCCTGCCGATGCCCAGGAAATTACATTTCCATAATTATCTGTTAATGAAATTACCGTATTGTTAAAGGTTGCCTTGATGTGAGCTACACCGTTCGCTTCAACCTTTTCTTTCTTTTTTGATTTTTTCCTTGGACTTGCCAATGTTTACCTCCGAAAGCGATATTTCGTATTTTTTTAATCCCGCTTCCTTTTGAAAGATATGATAAATTAGGCGGGACAATTCTCTATTTACTCTTCTTTTTCATGCCAACAACTCTTCTCCTGCCGGAACGAGTCCTTGCATTGGTATGCGTACGCTGCCCGCGAACCGGCAATCCCCGACGATGCCGAACACCCCGATAACAGCTAATGTCCATTAAACGCTTAATGTTCATTGAAACTTCTGTACGTAAAGCGCCTTCGACTTTGTAATCGCCAAGGACTGTTCTGATTTTTCCAACATCTTCATTGGATAAATCTTTTACCCGTGTATCCGGATTAATCTGTGCTTTTGCAATTATGTTTTTCGCCAGATTATTACCGATGCCATAAATATAAGTAAGGGCTATCTCAATTCTTTTATCGTTGGGGAGATCTACTCCTGAAATACGAGCCAACTTTGCCTCCTGAAAAATTTATTAAGGGGGTTGGATTAAATAACTTAAACATTTTTGATTTTTTCAACATTGATAAATAACAACTTGTGAGATCAAAATGAATAACTTATTTTATCCCACCCCCTAAAATGATTATCCCTGTCTTTGCTTATGACGAGGATTTTTACAAATTACTCTTATTTTTCCTCTTCTTTTGATCACTTTACAACTATCACAGATCTTTTTAACAGAAGAACGTACTTTCATGATTACTCCGATTCTATGGTATCACCAATCATTTTTTTTTATTTATGTATCTGAATATGTCTAAAATTTGATGGGTCATAATAGAGTGATTCTGGATGCCCGATACTGTTTACTGGATACCCCCCTTATCCCCTCCAGCATCAAGTATCCAGCATCGTTCCAAAATCTAATTAGAGACTATTCATTACATAGATTTACAACTTCTACGTGGTTTGCTGGGCCAAGCGTACTAGCTATTTGTAACGGTAAGTTATTCTGCCTCTTGATAAATCATACGGAGACAATTCTACCGTCACTTTATCCCCGGGTAAAATTTTAATGAAATGCATCCTCATTTTACCGGAAATATGTGCTAATACCATGTGTCCATTTTCCAATTCAACCTTGAAAGAAGCATTGGGAAGTGTCTCGACAATTGTGCCGTCAACTTTTATTGCTTCTTCTTTTGGCATAAATTTACTCCCTGGTCTTATCTACCCATAGTTAAAATTTCAGCGCTGCCATTCTTAACAACTACTGTGTGTTCAAAATGCGCTGAAGGCGAACCGTCAGCAGTTCTGACTGTCCACTTATCTTTTTCAAATATAACTTTATAACCGCCCATATTGACCATCGGCTCAATGGCTAAAACCATTCCTTCTTTCAACCGTGGTCCTCGATTTGCTTTTCCGTAGTTTGGAAGTTGCGGTTCTTCATGTAACTCTCTTCCTATTCCGTGCCCAACCAGATCCATTACCACGGAAAAACCCGCGCTTTCAACATATTTTTGAATCGCATGCGATATATCAGACAACCGGTTTCCTGCTACTGCTTGTTGTATTCCAATATTTAATGATTCTTTTGTTATATCAATCAGCTTCTTCGTAATAAGCGGAATTTCACCGATGACATAAGTTTTTGCCGCATCGGAGAAGTAGTCGTTATATTCAACGCCAATATCAATCCCCACGATCTGCCCGGGAATTAATTTCCGTTTACTCGGAACTCCATGAACAACTTCATCATCTATGGAAATACAAGCGCTTGCCGGAAAACCGCGGTACCCTTTAAATGCCGGTTTCGCACCTTTTGACCTGATATATCTATCTATCTCTTTATTGATTGTTTTTGTATCAATCCCCGGTTCTATTAGATCGTCAACGAGTCGAAAAGTTTCAATTAAAATTTTGCTGCTATTTCTTAACAGCTCAATTTCACGGGGACTTCGTATGTTAATCATTCATCTTTTATGATAAAAAATTCAATATCTTTTTATTTATCTCTTCAACAGTTCCGTCAGCATCAAAGGTTTTCAATTTTCCTTTGCTTTGAAAATAGTCTTTTAATGGTTTTGTTTTTTCGTCATAAACCGATAATCTTTTTGATACGGTTTCCGTTGTATCATCAGAACGTTGAATTATCTCACCACCGCAAACATCACATTCTGTTTCTTTAAGCGGTGGATTTGAAATTACATTATAATCTTTGCCACAGGCGCTGCACAGACGACGGCTTGTCAATCGTTCAATAATCTTTACATTTTCCAATTCGAGCCCAATAGCATAATCAAGTTTCAAGCCTGATTCACTAAACAACTCATCTAATGCTTCTGCCTGTTTCACTGTCCTGGGAAAACCATCTAAAATAAAACCATTCCGGCAATCATCTTCAACCAATCTATCTTTGATCAACCTGATCATCACATCATCAGGCACTAATTCACCTTTATTCATAAAGGCTTGAGCTTCAGTTCCAACTTGTGTTTTTTGTTCTATTGCGGAACGTAATATTTCACCTGTCGAAATATTCGGTATTTTAAAAGAATCGCTAATTAGTTTTCCCTGGGTTCCTTTTCCTGTTCCCGGCGCGCCAAGCATGATCAAAATCATTTTCTGATCCTAAAACTTTCAATACTATGTAATAATTCTGCCATAAAGAAGAACGAAAATCTAAACCAACGGATAGAAACAACCCAACGGATATTAAAAAAATTGATATGTATTTAATTTTTTACACTTTTTTGTTAAATGTAAATTTATTTTGGGAAAAATTTGTCTGTTTAGTGATTGTCTCACTATTATATTTTTTCAATTAATAGTATCCGTTGGGTTGTTTCTATCCGTTGGATTTTTCTTTACTGATACCTGCTGAACGTTTACGAATAATCTTTGTGCACCCTTCGGGTTTTAAAATCTTCTTCTGCCTTTTAATTTCCCACCCTTTAGAAATCCATCATAATGACGCATTAACAAATGGGATTCTATCTGCTGCATCGTATCCAGGGCAACTCCCACGATAATCAATAATGAAGTCCCGCCAAAGAATGTTGCAAAGGTGAATGAAACATTTGTAAATTTAATGATGAAATATGGGAAAATAGCCACGATTGCCAAAAAGACTGATCCTGGCAGCGTGATTCGTGTTAATATATTATCAATGAACTCAGACGTTCTTTTGCCCGGGCGTACTCCCGGAATAAAACCACCTGATTTTTTCATATTATCGGCGACATCTACCGGGTTGAATGCGATGGCTGTATAAAAATAAGTAAAGAAAACGATCATACCGCCATAAAACAACCAGTAAACCCACGAGGTATATTCAAAATAGGAAGCAACGGTTGATACAAAATCGCTGCTTGGGAAAAACGTTTTGATTGTATTGGGAATGAACATTAACGCTTGTGCAAAAATAATGGGCATAACACCGGCTGTATTTACACGTAATGGGATATGCGTCGCTTGTCCACCATAAATTTTCCTACCCACAACTCGTTTTGCATATTGTACCGGAATTTTTCTTGTGCCTTGTGTTAATAAAACGACGGCTGCAATTGTAACAACCATTAAAGCTAAAAGAAAGACTTCCATTAAAACAGCTCTATTACCACCAATGACCTGATCTATTTCCGTAGCAAGAGCATTTGGGAGTTGGGCGATAATCCCAATAAAAATGATCAAAGAAATACCATTCCCTATTCCGCGTTCCGTAATTTGCTCACCAAGCCACATGATCAACACACATCCACTTGCCATCGTAAACATGGTAAAGATTTTGAACATCATTCCCGGATCAGGAACGACCATCATACCATTAACCGGTTCAATGCTTTCAAGAAATACAGCCAGACCGTAAGCCTGAAGCGCACTTATCAAAACTGTGCCGTAACGAGTAATTTGAGTGATCTTTTTTCTGCCCTCTTCACCTTCCTTTTGCAGCTTCTGAAAATATGGTACAACTGCGCCAAGCAGCTGCAAAATAATAGATGCTGAAATGTAAGGCATAATTCCCAATGCAAATACGGTTGCCTGTTTCAAAGCGCCACCGGCAAACATATCATAAAGGCTAAAAATTCCACCGCCTCCCATTTGCTCAAAAAAAGCAAACAGTACTTTACCGTTGATACCTGGTACTGGAATATGGCCACCGATACGATAAACAATAAGAATAGCCAGAGTAAACAGAATTCTTTTCTTTAGATCAGGTATACGAAATATGCTTTGTATACTTTTAATCATAGAACTGAAATCCTCCCTTTAGCAGCTTCAATCTTTTCCTGTGCAGATTTGCTAAAAGCATGAGCTGATATCTCTACTTCCCGGTTAAGTTCGCCAACTCCCAAAACTTTTACCGGAACAGCTTTTTTTCTGATCAATCCATTATCATAAAGGATCTGGGGATCAATATTCTTAATTTCTTTTATACGTTCCAAATCCTGAAGATTTATAATTTGAAACTCTTTGCTAAATCGATTAAAAAAACCTCTTTTAGGAAGTCGCCTTGCCATTGGCGTTTGGCCTCCCTCAAATCCGGGTTTTCTTTTATAGCCGGCACGTGAACGGGCCCCTTTGTGTCCGCGGCAGGAAGTTCCACCATGTCCTGAACCCTGTCCTCTTCCGACTCTTTTTCTTTTCTTCCGCGAACCATCCGCATATTTTAATGTACTTAAGTCCATAAATTCCTCATTGAAATTTATTCAGGGGGTTGGATAAACAACATCCCCATTTCAAATTTAAAAATTGTTTCAATTCAATATTACAGGTAAAACAAATGTTGTGAAATTTATCCAATCCTTTGCTTCGATGCCAGCAATAGAGTGAGTCGAAGCGAAAACAAATGTTGTGAAATTTATCCAATCCCCTAAATTTCCTCAACTTCAACTAAGTGACTCACTTTATTGATCATTCCCCTGATCTGGGGCGTGTCACCATGTTCAACTGTTTGATGAAGTTTCCGCAAACCTAATGTTCGCACAGTAACTTTTTGTTTTATATTATATCCAATGATGCTTTTCTTTAAACTAATTTTTAACTTTTTTTGCTTTGCTTTCGCCATAATAATTCTCTATCTGTTGTATTACAAGTTAAGTCTTTTTTTTTTCAAAATTCTTTTTGACCCAGTTCAATTGACTGTAACAACACAAAGGCTGAGGCGAAGGCTAAGGCGGAGCAAGAAAAAAGATTAAAGGATTAAGGATTTTCTTTCTTCCTTCGCCTTTGCCTCAGCCTTCGCCTGCACTTTAGTGCGTTATAGTATTACAAGTCAAATCTTCGTTTTTTGTGCAAAAGAATTTCTAACCCAGATCAATTAACTTTCATACCGAAAAGGCTGAGGCGAAGGCAAAGGCGAAGCAAGGT
>JADHVV010000126.1 GCA_016783825.1 Candidatus Zhuqueibacterota bacterium
ATCCAGGCTCATCGATTCAAAAGAGGCAAAAGAAGCAGTTCAACAAATAACCAAAGGGGAACTCGATACTGCTAAATTGGAACAACAAAATGTGCCGCTGCCAATTCAAAAAATATTACAAAAAATGCTGCAAAAAGATCCTGATCAGCGGTATTTCGGCGCCAGTGGTGTTTATCTCGATCTGGTTGAATTTTTGATGGCAAATACTTTTTCCGTTGAATTGTCGAAAGAATTGGGCGACTATATTCAGGGATTGTATGATAACAAAGTGAAACCGGGACAGCCTGCGCCGGTTTTAGCTGAACCGGTGATTCGCGATTCAAAAGAACCTGACAGTGAACCGGTTCTCCAGGAGATAATTATCAAACAACCTTCTTCAGATGTGCCTCCTGAATTAGATAATCAAGCAGATGAAAAAAAACCACAATTGGTTGAAAAGCAACAAGAACAGGAAAAAGAAAAAGAAGGTCAAGAGCTTCCTATTTCATCCACCAATTCAGTTGAAAATGTGGCGGAAATAAATCAAAACGCAGAAATAGAAAAAATTCTTCTTGAAATTGAAAATGATTTCAAACAAGAAATTAATAAAAAGAATGGCGCTTCAACCGGTGAAACGTCAGGAGCGCTGGAAAAAAATGAAAAAATGGAGGAGCCGGTTTCTTCGGAAAAAGTGCGCCGGGATCAGCCTGCAACGATCAGCCAAACATTCCTGGATGATGATGAAGTTCAGGACGATTTAAAAACTATTTTTGATGTCATCAGGCTGTCAACAAAATCGCATTTAAAAGGAATTAAGATTGCTTCGGTTGTTTTGCTGTCGCTATTGTTACTATTTTTAGTTTTTGATTTTTTTCAACAATTCACACCAATTGGCACAGCCCTTTATGAGAGAATTTATCCCCCGGCAATTAAAATAGTTACCGTCCCGCCTGGAGCAGCAGTTTATTTAGATGAAAAACGAATTCCCGGGGAAACCCCAATCTCCATTCCTGAAATAGCTTCGGGTGTTTACCAGTTGTTTTTAACGCATGAAGGTTTCAAACCGCTAAAAAAATCGATTCATGTGCCAATAACAGGTAAAATTAAAATTTCCGGTGAAACAAAACCATCGGATTCTTTGACTTTCCTGTTCAGGTTTAAAGCCGGAATTAACCTGAATTCAAATCCATCTGGCGCCACAATTTATCTGAATGATGTACAATATCCGCAACAAACACCGGTAAGTTTTGAGTGGGAAGCGGGAGCGCCGCTTTCAATAGAAATGACCCATGCCGGGTTAAATAGAATTTCAGGATTAACTCTGAACTCAGGAGGGGATGAAATTAATATCGAGGATGATCGGATATGGTCATATCAAGCATTTGATAGCCCTGTTAAAAAAATTCAAATTGAAGCCATTTTTACAAAAACTTTCACATTGAACATAATCCCAAACGATGTGGTTTGGTTCGTTGACGGTTCTTCGGTTCCAGCCGGAACCACAAGTGTGTCCAATACATTTTCCCTGCCCCTGGGCGAACATGAAATTTTATTTAAAAAGCAGGGCTTCAATGATAAATTAATCACATTAAGAGCGGACGAAAATACGCCGGAAATAGTTTCCCTGGTTTTGGATCGAACGGTTCGTTTTATCGCCAAACAAAATGCAAGTGCGGATTCCAATGAAATTGATGCGAAAATCACCAGGTATGTTTTAAGAAACAAATCCTACGCCCTGAACAAAGTTACGCCTTGTGATGTAACACTTCCGGCAGTTAATGTCCGCGTATATATTGAAAAAGATGGATATAAGAAAGCTAATCTTGTTGTACCTGCTGAAAAAAGACAGGTTGCTTTTACGCTGGAAATTTCGGCAGTGAGCGTGGAAATATCTGTGTTTGATGCGCTGACAGATATTCCGCTTGAAAATACAAGTATCACCTACGAGATAACAACCGGCGATTTGACCGAAGATGTTTTATTTGGTATCACAGATTATGATGGGAAATGTGTGAATTCATTAAAATCCGGGGAGTATAATTTTAAAGTTAAAAAAGACGGATATTATGAAAAACAAATGGTTTTTAATACACTTAACACAGATGAGCAAAAAATGGAATTTAAATTGATAATTCAGTAGTGTAGCAAGCTGCAGAAAATTTAACCACAAAGAACACAAAGGAGGCACAAAGGTCACAAAGTTACCCTTTAATTACTTTGTGTACTTCGTGTCTTTGCGGTGAATAAACTTTTGCAATAAAAACAAAGATTGAACTGACAACAAAATAGCGCGGCTAAGCCGCAAAAAAATTAACCACAAAGGACACAAAGAATTCATCCGCCGCGGCGGATTCACAAAGGAAAAAATAAATATTTATTAATTGAAATTGTATTGTCATTATTTATTCCGTATCATATATTTTTGTTTTTCTTTGAGTTCTTTGTGCCTCCTTTGTGGGCTTTGTGGTAAAAATTCTTTTGCACAAAAAATGAAAATTTAACTTGTAATATTCAAGCGCGGAGAACAGGAATGCCAAAAATCGTTGTCAAAAGGAAAGAAGAAACATATAAAGAATTTCTCATTCAACCCATACAAGAGAAAATCAGAATTGGCGCAGAGGGTGACAACGATCTGATCATTGCGGATAAGAGAGTTTCACAACATCATTTGGTTGTTTTAAAAGAAGGGAATCAATATTATATTGAAGATTTGAATAGTGAATCCGGAACAATATTGAATAATAAAAAGGTTGTGCAAAAGGTAAATCTAAACAGCGGTGATACAATTTCCATTGGCGACCATTCTTTAATTTTTGAGAATATACTTTATGAAAACAATGGTAACACTAAAAATCAACCTGAAGCTGAAGAAATAACATTAGAAGAGGCGGAGTCTGTTGATCCCGATGAAAAAAATGAAAATGTGTCACAACAGTTTACTAAAACTCCAACAGACGAAACAATCGAAAAAGAACAGGTGGAAACTTCCCAGGTACCGGATCAAAAAAGTGAAAATTTTATTCCACATTATCTTCTTTCTATTCATGGGCCATATCTTGGAAAAAAGTATCCTCTTAATTCCGGAATAACTAAGATCGGGCGTGACAAGACACTAAACGATATTATCATTCGGGAAACAAAAAAAGGCGAAATTGATACCAGTATTTCCCGGCGGCATGCGACCGTTTTTTTTGAAGATGACAATTTTTATATCAGTGATAAGCGAAGCAAAACGCGCACCTGGGTGAACCGGAAACAACTTGATGAAGAAGACCTGGTTCAGCTTATCCCGAAAGATGAAATCCGAATTGCCAGTGACCAGGTGAGCACTATTTTCAGGTTTACAGAAACCGGGAAAGACGATTTTTCCAGGCCGCGTAAAGCAGGATTTTGGTGGGACAGGAACGCTTTTTGGATGGGGAAGATTTTTTCATTTTTATTAACAGCCGCGTTAATTTTGTTGATAGTGATTTCTGTTAATAACATAAAAATTATTACACAAAAACCAGGCGTCTTAACTTTGGAAGAAAGAATTCTATTTAGCTCTGAAAATGACCAAGTTATAGTTCTTAACCAGGATGAAGTGTTAAAAAATGCAGCAGCGCTCGCTCCTGCTGTGGCTGATCTGAATGGTGATAATTTTTTGGATATTATTTTCCTCGATAAAATTGGTAATCTACAGGTGATAAACGGAAAAACTTATCTTCCCTTATGGAAAGAAAATTTCCCCCATCGAGCGCAATTGCCCATTGGAATAACACTTGCCGACTTAAACGATAATAACAGGGCTGACATTATTTTAGCCGCTTTTAACTCGATAGTTTATGCTATCGATGGAAGAAGCGGAAATGAAATTTGGGCGAGTCCCATATTGGGAGGACCATTTTCCGGCAACCCGGTGGTTGCTGATCTGAACGGAGACAAATTGTTAGATGTGTTCATCAGTGATTTATCGGGAAAACTGCACATTGGCTTTGGTGGTTTCAGCAATCCGGAATGGGCTTCTGTTCAATTGGAAACAAAAAATCTTGGCGCGCCATCCGGAGTGGATGTCAATAATGATAATTTGCCGGAAGTTGTTTTTGGAAGTGAGAAAGGGCAGGTATTTGTTTATAATGGAACTGAGCGCCGAATTACACAAACGATAGATGTTTATTCGCAACTAGGAAAAGTCGCTGCGGTTTCATCGGAAAATCATTCCACCAGGGGAAGAATAGCCGGGGGGGTGCTAAATAATGATCCATTTGAAGACATTGTTATATTGACTGAAGGGAATCATCTACTCGCGTTTGATGTTTTTAATAATCATCCAATTTGGTATGACATTTCAAAGACCGAAGCGGATTCGGGAATTGCGCTTCCGCCAACAGTGGGAGATTTAAACGGGGATAAAGGGTTGGATGTGGCGGTCAGCACAAAAAGTAATGAAATTATTACGTATAATGGGTTTGGTAACGGCGCTCGTTTGAAAAAGACCAATTGGCGATATCATCCAAAAAATAAAGAACAATTTGTATCTATTCCGGTTATTGCCGATATTAACAAAGATTTTAAAAATGATTTAGTAGTGGCAAATTATTTTGGCGGAATAAATATTTTCAACGGGAAAGACGGCACATTATTGACTGACCTTAAGACAGACACCAGTGACAGTTTTGCGGTAATCGGAACACCCGTTGTGGCTGATTTGAATAATAATGGCTGGTTAGATATTCTGCTGAGAAAGAATGATGGTAGTTTTTCCATTTTAGAATCAAACAGCCGGGTAAAACAAGGATCAATAATTTGGGGACAGTTTAATCTTAATGCGCAACAAAACGGATGTTTATTACCCATAAAAAATCATAAAATTTTATATTTTTCAATTTTGGCTTTTTCTGTTTTTGTTTTGATTTTGTTATTTATTTTAAATTTATTGGTATCAACAAAGCGCAGGAGATTGATAAAGCTTAGTGAATAGTGAAAATATAAACAAGCAGAGCAAGTTTTTTTCCAACGGATAGAAACAACCCAACAGATGTTTTTTCAATTTTAAAACATAAAAAAAATTAAGTTATGTTCTTCAACTATAAAAAAAAATATAAAATTTGTACCATTCATTTTTTTTATCCGTTGGGTTGTTTCTATCAGTTGGATTCTTATATCAGTTGGAGATCAGTATTGATTGAATAAAGTGAAATTAAAAATCGATGCCCGCAGTGACACAGGCGTAACCAGAACGAATAATGAAGATAGTTTTGGTGTTTTTGAAAAAGATAATCTATTCCTCGTTTGTGATGGAATGGGCGGGCATCGGGCTGGTGATTATGCAAGCAGACTTGCTGTTAAAACCACCTTGGAAATGTTTGATAAACTTGAAGAAAAAAATTATCGTAAAATTAGCAAAGATTTAAAACACGAGTGGGAAATCGCTTCGCGGTTAATCGCTATAATTCGATTAGCGAATCGAATGATTTTTAACCGGTCGCTTGCTAATCCCAAACGCCAGGGTATGGGCACAACTTTTTCAGGGTTAGCGATTGAAGATGGTTGTGCTATTTCAGGTCATGTTGGTGACAGCCGGATTTATCGTTTCCGTGATGGAAAAATGGAATTGTTAACTGAAGATCATACCTGGGTGAATGAGTTGATTTTGGATAAAGAAATCGATGCCGGTCAGGCGAGGAAACTGGGAAATAAAAATGTTATTACCAGGGCGTTGGGCTTGGAGCAAACTGTTAAAATTGATGTTAGAATCGATCCGCTGCAAGAAGGTGATATTTTTCTGCTTTGCACCGATGGACTTACAAAGGCTTTACCGGATGATGAAATTAAAAGAATTGTATTGTACAATAAAAAAAGGTTAAGCCACACTGCAAAGCATTTGATTGACAATGCGAACATGAAGGATGGTTCTGATAATAGCACTGTGGTGATTGTAGCTGTGGAAAATATTTTTTCGATTCCAGGGAAAAAAAATGCCACAAAAATGACGCTCAAAGCACAGGACAGACGAACATCCCGGATTGAGATGAGTTTGTTAAAAAAGTATTATCCGAATTCATCAATCTCAGACAGGCTAAAAAAATTTATTAAAACGGTAATCGTTCACAAAGAATAGATTAGATCACGCAGTAGAAAGTAAAAAATTAATCCAACGGATAGAAACAACCCAACGGATAACTGATATAAAAAATAGATAGTTAACTTATTTAACACTACCTTTTTCGGATGCAAATTATTTTTAAGGTAAATCTGTCAAGTTTTAATAGTTTCAATATGTCATATGTTTTTAAATTTTAAATAACATCCGTTGGGTTGTTTCTATCCGTTGGCTTTTTCAGTACTATCTTTATTGAGATCCGAAAAAATTTTTCCAAAAAAAATCACTAATTAACCATGACCAAAAAGCAAAAAGAAAAACAACACCCAAAAGTAACCGACTTGTTGCTCGAACTTGGGAATATTTATTTAGAACATGGTAAATATGATAACGCCATTTCCAAACTGACCCAATTAATCCAATTGGAGGAAACGAATTCCAATGCTTATATTAGTCTCAGCAAGGCTTATATTTTAAAGAAACAATTTGATGAAGAGGCGCAAGACATCCTGGAAAAAACCATGGAATACGCGCCCGAAAATATTTTGATTTACAAAGTGCTCAGTCAAATGTATTTGCAAAAGGAACGGCTGGATGAGAGTGCTTTGAAAATTTATTTTTATGTTATTCAACAAGATAAACAAAATTCTGAAAGCCTGTTTCAGAAATTACTGCAATTGAGTCTTTCAAAGAATAAATTTGAAACGGCTCAAAGTTTGATACAACAATTGGAGAGAGGGTCGTTTCGGTTCATGCAGGCTTTGCAGTTATTTTTAAGTGAATTGTGGAAAAATAAAAAGATTGATGAAGCTGATTTTTATCTCAAAACTACCCTGGAATCTGAAGAAGATATTTTCTTCCAGCGATTGTTCCTTTTTAATCTTCTCAAGGCGATAGAACCTGCAACTTCGGATTTTAAACTCGTTGAAAAAAACCTGGATTTTTTAATAAACTTTGTTCACTCAAAGAATTCTATCGAAAAATTGGTCGATATCTATTTGTTTCTTGTTTTAAACAGGCTGCTGAAAAAAATTCCTGTTAAATCGAAACCCAAATCGAAAAAACAAATTGAAGAGTTTGAACTGTTCCTGTCAGGGGAGTCTTTTTCCAATATCTGGGATCGCGCGTTGGACAAGAATGTTTCTACTGTTGGCGATGCCGGTGTGGATTTCAATTTACTCTGGGAAAAATTGACTGTCTGGCATGGTGAAAAAAAGATAGGTGATCAGGCTAAAACTGAGGTTTCCAAACAAGAAATATTAAGATATGTTTTTAACCACGCCAATTGTTTGATAATTATTAAAGTGAAAGAAGAAGAATTTCAAGAAGCTGAAAGACTTTTTTCAGAATCGATTCAAACAATTTATAAAAAAGGTGATAATCCTGTCCAGGGATTTTTTACAAAAGATGGATTGATATTATTCGGGGAACATGTTGAAAGACTAATTAAAGTGGCAATTGATTTTATCAAAAAACAGTCTCCACAAGAAAATGGGGAGAGCAATAATAGTTTTCAGGCTGACATTGTAATTCATACAATTTCCTTAGCGAATAATAGAGATTTCAACTACCTGTTTGATGACCTGGAAATGGCGCTGAAAATATTTGATCCGGGAAAGCAACTTTTTTCGGATAAAATAAAATCAAACGATACAATAATTCAAAGCCAGGTTTTTTTTACTTCTGCAGTTAATAATCTAATCGGAAAAGAAAGCACAATCCCATTTACACCATCCGATATCCTGGCTGAACACCCGGTTTCTCGCGATCAATTTATGGTTTATAAATTGTGTAAAGAAAATACGTTGATAAAAATCAAAAACGGGGATATCAAAAATATTGGCAGGTATAATTTAATTAAAGAGCTTCGGGGAAACGAAGTTTTTGTCAGCTATAAAGCGATTGATACCTATTTGGAACGTCCTGTCGTCGTTAAAGTTTTAAGACCGGAATTTAAACAAGCAAATGCCGGATTTATTACAGATGAAATATTTCTCAACAATACTAAATTGTTGGGGAGATTAAATCACCCTGACATCGCCTTAATTTATGATGTTGGCAAAGAAGAGAACCTTTGCTATTTTGCCAGGGAATACATCGAAGGTGAACCACTAACAATTCCTAAAAAAATAAACAAAAAAATTGATTGGGGTAGAGCTGTTCAGTTGGGCATAAATATAGCGGAGGTTCTTGCCCATCCGCATAAAAGTGAAATTGTTCATGGCAGGTTACAACCGGATAATATTTTTGTAATAGATAAAAATTCCATTAAATTGACTGATTTTCAAATTGCCGATGTACGTTTACCGGTTCAACACTTAGATAATGGATCCCTTAATTATTTGACTTACCATGCACCGGAACTCATCAAAGATAATTTTAATGATCTGTTTTCGGACATTTATTCGTTGGGAGTAATTCTTTATGAATTATTAACTGGGCGCAACCCATTCTTATTTCAAGAGAAACAAAAAATTATTGATTTTGTGCTCAATAAAACTCCGGCTCCTATTACAAAACACAATTCTGAATTGCCAGACGAATTGAACAGTATTGTCTTTAAAGCGATTGAAAAAGAGCCTAAAAAGCGATTCGGAAGTATGACAGAGTTTGGCGATGAGTTAAAAAATATAGCGCTTCACTAATGTTTAGCAAAGGAACATTGTTTCATAGTAACACATAAAAATTATTAGCCGATATAGAATTTAGCGTAACTAACATTATGATTTATGGTATGTTAAATGGTTAAGTTTATTGTTGCTGATATGGCATAATCTTTGCAAATTTTATGCTAATGTACTAAAAACATTAAATATAAAAAATAAGGAGTGAGGAAAATGAAACATAAAAAATTATTTTTAATTCCGGATAAATTACCACCACCCAAATTGGTAATTTGATATTACGCCCAATGGCATTAACTTAATAGAAAAAGACTTGATATTATTGACAATTCACAACGGACCGTCCGACATCTTTTCGGCGGATTCACAATTAATATTACAAGTTATAAAAAATAATTGAGAATGCCTAATTGAGAATTGTGAATGAAGGCTATACCCGTTTATGATAAAGTTAACGGCATTGATATTACCCCAGTAAGGGATGGGTGAATTTTTTATAAATATTGGCAAAAAAATTAATAACATAGAATTAACAATTATTCCAGGAGGATTAGAAAATGAGGCGTGGATTAAAAGGAACGATCTGGGGGATCATAATTTTATTATTAGTATTTGGAATGAACCCGTTAAATGCGCAATACCGGGTTATGTTGATCGGAGACGAGATCACCTCAGGCACAGAAGGCAGCGACCCTGTTGGTGGCTACAGAGACGATTTAGCAGGTTTATACGATGCCGAAGCCATGGATGTCAACTTTGTCGGTAGTTTATCCACCGGAACAGGGTTTGATAATGACCATGAGGGTCACGATTATTTTACTGCAGATCTAATTGATGCAAACCTAAATACCTGGATCAGCCAATTAGGCAGCCAATTCCCGCGATTTTTTATGCTGCATATCGGAACAGCTGATATCTCTCAAAATCAAACCAATGAAACAACAATACAGGAAATAGAAAATATTGTTGATAAAATGTATGCCCATGACATTGCCAACTATATTTTCGTTTCCAGTTTAATTCCAAGAAAAGACCAAAAGGATGGTACGACCACACAATTAAATACGCTTATTCAAATACTGGTCGCTGAAAAAAAAGCTGCCGGTTATGATATTTATTATGTGGGACATAATGAAGCGTTTAAGGCAAATCCATATTGGGCAACCGAATATATGTCAGATGATATTCATCCCAACAACGCCGGTTATCAAGTGATGGCGCAGGTCTATTTTAGTGTTTTTATTGCAGCTATTTTAGATTTAGACTTTGGTGATTTACCAGATGTTTATAATCTTACTACTTTGTCCGATGATGGCGCAAGACACGAAGTCGGAAGTGTTTACCTTGGCACCTCAATCGACAGCGAAACAGATGGACAGGAAAGCGCTGATGCCGGTCGTTCTGCGGTTGACGGTGATGATGGGCTTCCAGTCGGCGCTACTGATGATGAAGACGGCATTACTGTAAGTGGCAGTTGGAATCAAGGCGCTAATGGTGGCGCTATTGATGTTACGGTTACCGGGGGCGCCGGTTATTTAAGCGGGTGGATTAACTGGGATGACGATAATGCAATTGAAGCAGGGGAACAAATCCTTGACATGAGGTTAGTGGTTTCGGGCACACAAACAGTTCAGTTTAATATCCCAGCCGGGGCTATTCCAGGCTACAATACTTACGACCGGTTTGCCCGTTTTCGTCTGACCACGAGTAACACAACGCCATTAACCTTAACCGGTCTTGCAGGTATTGGTGAAGTGGAAGACTATTACCTGCGTTTTAATAGCGGTGAAGCTGAAATGGACATAAAGGGTAACGGACAATCCATTGTTGACGGGGATGAGACACCTTCTACTTTCGATGACACTGATTTTGGCCCGGTCAACATTACCACCGGCAGCGTAGAACACGTTTTTGAAATTAGAAATAGTGGTGTTGTAAACTTGGATCTCATTGGTTCACCAAAAGTGCTGATTAGCGGCACTAATGCCGGTGATTTTGTTGTGATTGAGGAACCGGCTTCTTCGGTTCCGGTGAATGGCGCGACAACGTTTAAAATAAGGTTTAATCCCAGCGCAATCGCTTTGCGCACAGCCATGGTGTCCATTGAAAACAATGATTTTAATGAAAATCCCTACAATTTTTTTATTCAAGGGACAGGGAGCAATAACCAATACTTTCCTGTGGCTCAAACAGGAGATGCACATCCCATAGTTATTAGCAATGCAACAATTGATGGCGTTCAAATACAAACAGGGGTTGAGATCGGCGTATTTGATGGCACATTATGTGTCGGCGCTTTCCAATATTCTGCTGGTGATTTTTCACTAATGATATCTGCCTGGAAAGAAGTTGAACTGCCAAATGGAACAGTGCTTCCCGGCGCGAAATGCGGCAATTCAATGATATTCAAATTATGGGACAGTGTCGAGAGTACGGAATATAACGCCACGCCAACTTTTTCAACAGGGGAAGGAAGCTATTGTGAATCCTTAACAGCTTGTACATTAGCCGGAAATAAATTAGAACATTTTACAAATGTTGTTGGTGCGACCGGCAGTTCTCATGCAGTAATAGTTAATAATGCTACAATAAATGATAATGAGCAATTAACCGCTGGTGATGAAATAGCAGTTTATGATGGTTCCCTTTGCGTGGGGGTCAGTAAATATTCAGGGAGTTATCCATTAACGATAACCTGTTGGATGCAAGTAACACTTCCTGATCAAACAGTGCTTCCGGGAGCAACTGCAAATAATTCCATGTCCTTTAAAGTATGGGATAAGAGTATGAATGACGAGCTCATTGCAATACCTACTTACGGCACAAGCAGTAACGGTTTATTTGGTGAACAGCCATTTACTGAAGTTCTTTTACTAGAAGCCACAGTAGTACATACGATTCCCATATCGCATTCAATGCTGAATACGATTTCATTTAATGTCAAGCCACAGAATTTTGGCATTGATTTGATGTTAAACGATATTGAGACGCTTCTCATCGCAAAAGATGATAACGGTAATTTTTATATTCCTTCCTATAATGTGAATGATATTGGAGATGTTGATTTTGCAAAAGGGTATAAAATTTATATGACTGCAACAAGTGATGACAATGTTGTGAATGAGGGACTTCCCTTGGAGCCACAAAACTACTCCCATTCTTTCTCGAATACAAAATTATACACGATTGGCTACCCCTATCAAACAGCACATCTTGTCGAGGGTGTTTTTGCATCAATTTCTACTAAAGTGGTACTAGTGAAAGATCATGATGGTAAATTTTGGATTCCACAATATAACGTAAATACCATCGGTTATATGCAGCCTGGCAAGGGGTATGATATTTTCGTCAATCAAGTAACCGATTATACATATCCAAACTTAACAGTTAATTTAGCCAAAACAAATTATCCCATTGAAGAAATTCCTGCTACCACTCATTTTCAATTTGAGAAAACAGGTCTTCCTTATGGAGTTGTAATAACAAATTCTGAAGAAAAACTTTCCGTTTTCGATGAAATCGGTGTTTTTGCAGAAAACCTTTGTGTTGGTGCTGCTGTGTTCACAGGTGAGTTTCCACTGCTAATACCAGCCTGGGAAGGTGATTTGGAACATAGCTTAAAAGGATTTGAAAATGGTCAGGAAATATCTTTCAGAGTATGGAAAGCAAAGACAGGCAAAAAACTGGATATCGGCGCAACGTTTACAAATAGCAAAGAATCAGTTTTTGGCGGAAATCCTTTATCAGTGGCAAAATTAAATACTGCGGGTGATCAATTAAGCATTACGCCAAATAGTTTTGTGTTAGAGCAAAATTATCCCAATCCGTTTAACCCGGAAACCACAATTAGTTTTCAACTGGCAAAAAATAGCAAAATTAATCTGACAATATACAATATGGAAGGTAAATTAATTAAGCGATTAGAGTCAGGACTACGGGATGCCGGTAGTTACGAAATAAAATGGAATGGTTTGGATGAAAGAGGGCAGCAGGTGACCAGTGGTGTTTATTTCTATCGCTTAGATACTGGTGAATTTTCTGATATGAAGAAGATGATTTTGATCAAATGAGGCCATATGGCCTCATCGTAAATAAGGAAATGTTTGTTGGCGTAATGAGTTGTAAATTGCAGTAGTACAGTTGGTATTTCCATTATCTCATTTTTTGATTTAAACTTTTTTACATCCCCCCTTTGTCCCCCCTTCAAAGGGGGAATCTTTAAAAGTCCCCCTTTGAAGGGGGATTTAGGGGATTTAGGGGGATGTTTTGTTGATTTCAATATCTTCAAGTTTACTCATCCGCTAACTTGGATTTAAAAAATAAATAAAAATTTAGGAGTAACATACTATGACCAAAATAAGGAAGAATTATTTTTTATATGTTTTAAGTTTAACTATGTTATTCTGTAACATTGCTTACGCACAATTAAATCATTTTACCCCGGTTGCCCAGACAGGTACTTCCGATGCCGTTGTTATTCAGAGCGCAACAATCAATGACACGCCTATTGTGGCAGGAGATGAGATTGCTGTTTTTGATGACATATTATGTGTTGGCGCCGCTGCATTTGCAGGAACATATCCGTTAACAATACCTTCCTGGATAGAATATACCCCACCTGGACAGGATAAACTTCCGGGGGCAAAATGCGGAAATTCGATGATTTTTAAGATTTGGCAACAAAGCAGTGACATTGAAGTCGAAGGATCACCTACCTATCTTACTGGTAGTAAGTTTTGTGAACCTTTAACTGTTGTTTCGTTATTAGATGCTGAAATTTTACATGTAACTTTGTCAATCAGCGATGAAACCGGGGAAGAAAATATTGGCGTAATGGGCTTTACCGTTACATTGGCTTCCCCCAGTGTAGATGAGGTGAAAGTGGATTACCAGACATACGATGAAACTGCTGTGGCGCCCGGTGATTATACAGCCACATCCGGTGTCCTGATTTTTCCGGCGGGGATTACAACCGGTA
>JADHVV010000127.1 GCA_016783825.1 Candidatus Zhuqueibacterota bacterium
ATTTACAATGCCCTGGGACTGAACCACCGCCCGCTCCAAGCGAAACGCACAAAAATTTAAAATCCGTAGTGCCCCTAAAAAATTATCGCCGACTGTTTTTATTGGGGTTGGGTGTGTAATGTGGTAAAGTTGGGTTAATCCTGTAATCTTATATCTTGCTTCGCCTCAGTCTTTTCGTTGTAATTGTTAATTGAACTGGCTTAAAAACTTTTGCAATAAAAACGAAGATTTAACTTGTAATACTATAGCGCACTAAAGTGCAGGCAAAGGCTGAGGCAAAGGCGAAGGAAGAAAAAAAATCTTTAATCCTTTGATCTTACTTCTTGCTTCGCCTAAGCCTTCGCCTCAGCCTTTTCGTCATAACAGTTAATCGATCCGGGTTAAAAAAACTTTTGCACAAAAAACAAAGACTTTACTTGTAATACTATAAATAAGTTCAAGCTCATCCGCTGCAATATTAAGGGACATCATTTTGTCATATTCAGTGAAAGAATGTAAAAACAGGTTGAGACCTTGTGAAGCTAACCGGTTTGCAATACCGTATCCAATAGATTTTCTTCTGCTTACACCGGTAATTAATGCTGTTTTGTTTTTTGATATAGACATTCATTTATCCAATCGTATTGCAGTTGCGTTACACTTCGATAAAAACCCCTTTAATTTATTTTTTTGATGATTAATCCAATAGACGATCCTTATGTTTTTTTTGCAATTCAATATAATATTCAATAATTCTTTTAGGACCGTGAAAAAAGCGATCTGAAATTTGATGGCATATTTCTCTAATTTTAGAAATTGTTGGATTTTCTACTATCATTTTTTAAAAAAAATTGTAGCGTTCTAAACCACTGTTGATGTGTTAAATATTTTTATGTTTGGAATATTTACGAAGTGGTTTATATTTAAGGTAGCGATTTCAAGATTGTAAAAAACGGCTGTAGTACCAATGAATAAATCTCTAAAGTCTATAATTTTATTTCGCTTTTTTAATAAAATAAATATTCTTCCAGCCATTTCTCCTAATTCTTCATCAAACTCAACAACCTCCAACCATTTTAACAATGATTGAACATTTTTTACTTTGCTATTATCTATAGCACCTGCAAATAACTCAAAAACACTGATCGATGAAATTGAAATAGTTGTGTACATTTCTTTTAATTTCCACAACAGTGTCTTTTCTTTGTTTTTCTTTCGTAAAAAGTCAATTAATATAGTGGTGTCAACTAAAATTCCTCTATTTTCCAATTTTTAAATCCTTCTTTTATTTGATCAAAATTATCATCTTTCCAAACTGATATATTTTTAAAATCTTTTTTCCAATCATTGTTTTGAACAGCTAAAAATTCTTTTTTTATGAGTTGAAAAAAATGATAGAATTTCCTTGCCTGTTCATCATTTAAAAGGGAAATGTCATCCACTAATTTTTCTTTATAAGATAGCATGTTTTTCTCCAAAATTTTATTAATTCGCTTGTGGTCAAAAAATCTAATGTGTAAGTCATATATAAAATATAATATATTTTTATACAAATGCAATAATTTTTTTAAATTTTTGTAAAGTCAAAAAAAAAGCCACCCACTATTCAGCAGGTGGCTTTTTAAAATATATTGTTCTATTTCAACTCTTTTAACAAGGCAGCAATAAAATCCCAAATTTGTCCTATCGTGCCCACGTGTATTTTTTCGTCCGGGGAATGGGGATTTTTCAGCGTCGGTCCGATGGAGATCATATCCATGCCGGGATATTTATCACCAATGATCCCGCATTCAAGTCCCGCGTGAATCACTTCAACCACCGGTTTTTTATTATATAATTTCTCATATAATGCAGTGCTTTTTGCCAATAATTTGGAATCCATATTTGGCGGCCAGGGCGGATAGCCATCACCTGTATTGGCTTCACCACCGGCTAACCGGGCAACTGATTCAACGCTTTCAGAAAGAGCCTCTAACTGTGATACCATTGAACTCCGCTGGCTTGACAGTGTTTTTACTTTCCCATCTTCAATATTTATATTTGCAAAGTTATTTGATGTCTCAACAAGGTCTTTAATTTCAGTGGACATTTTATTTACACCATGAGGGAATGCAAAAATAAAATCGACTATCGTTTTAGAGCCGTCTGCTGTTGAAACCTTGTTATATGTTTCATCGTTTTCTTTGATCGACAGGGCTAAATCAGGATCTGTATTATTAAACTCTTCATTTAGAGTTTTTTGTGTTTCGGTTATTACTGATTTTACTTTCTCCAGATCAGCAGCCGGGAAATAAACAACCGCTTCGCTATCACGGGGAATTGCATTATGAGCGCTGCCGCCGGAAATATCTGCAACTTTGAGATTAACGTTATTTTTTAGTATTTGATCCAGCGCTCTTCCCATAACCTTGATTGCATTGGCTTTTTCCAACGCGATATCAATCCCCGAGTGTCCACCTTTCATACCTCCGGCTACAATTTTAAATTGTTTGAGATCAGCAGATACTGCATCTGTTTCAAAGGGGACGGTAGAATAAGTATTTGCCCCACCGGCACATCCCACTGTAAAAACCCCTTCATCTTCAGAGTCAATATTGATCAATATTTTTCCATCAATGAAGCCGGGTTCTAATTCATTGGCTCCTGTAAGCCCGGTTTCTTCATCGACTGTAAAAAGAAGTTCCAGCGGTCCATGTTCCACATCTTTGTCCAGGGCGATAGCCATTGCTATTGCAATAGCAATACCATTGTCTGCACCAAGCGTAGTTTTATCAGCGGTCAGCCATTCGCCTTCATAGAGCAATTTAATCGGATCTTTAGAAAAATCATGATCCGAATCCGGTGTTTTTTCACATACCATGTCCAAGTGTCCCTGGAACACGACAGTGGGAGAATTTTCAAACCCAGCCGAAGCCGGTACTTTTATGGCAATATTTTTCACCTTATCCGTTTTGACCGGAAAATTATGTTCCTTTGCCCAATCCATCAACCAGGCTGCGATTTTGTCCTCATGTTTTGAACACCTGGGAATCTTAGTAATTTCTTCAAACCATTTCAGCACTTCTTTAGTTTTAGCATGGATTATTTCCATCCTTTGCTCCTTCCCTCATATTAAATTTTTTCTACTGCTATCAGTAGGCACATTAAAAAAAATAGATATAAATATACAAAAAAAACATTTAATAGTCAAATACAAATTTCACTTTCTTTGTTTATTTATACTTGTTAAGGCTCTGTTTGTAACATTTAAAACATTGGCAAAGCGCGACAAGGCAAGTGGCAGTAGCAGAGGCAGTGGCAGTAATAATCGGGCATCATTTTTTTTACTGCTGCTGCAACTGCCACTGCTACTTTTTACCGCAATGCACTAAAGTATTAAAACCTGTACTTTAGTGCGCCTTGCTCTCTGCGCCATGCTTAAAATCATAACAAATCTTTTTTCTGCCTCACTGAAAAAGACCTTGCAAATTATTTTATAAGTTATTATCTTTCTGTCCATGACTTTTGACAATTTAAAATTAGACGGAAAAGTTGTTTTAGCGCCCATGGCAGGTATCACGGATTCTTCCTACCGTGTAATTTGTCGTGAAATGGGCGCGTCGATGGTTTTTTCCGAGATGATCAGTGCGGATGGATTATACCGGAAAAACGAAAACACCCAGGATTATCTATTCTTTCGTCAAAACGAGCGCCCCATTGGTTATCAATTGTTTGGTTCGGATCCGGGCATAATGCCGATTGCTGTTGATATGTTATTGACATTTCGACCGGATTTTATCGATTTAAATTTTGGCTGCCCCGTGACAAAAGTCGTTAAAAGAGGCGCTGGAGCAGCGTTATTAAAAGACATTCCAACCCTGACCAGGATAGCAAAGGGGGTGGTTCGTTTATCAACCGTACCTGTTTTTGCTAAAATTCGAAAAGGATGGGATGAACAGAATATCAACGCCTACGAAGTTGCCCGGATTTTAGAACAATGCGGGATCAAGGCAATCACAATTCATCCCAGAACAAGGGCGCAACAATTCGGGGGACGATCTGATTGGGATGTGATAACAAAAATTAAAAACATTGTATCAATTCCTGTAATTGGCAGTGGAGATATTCAATCAGCTCAAGATGCAAAAAAAATGTTGGATGAGACAGGCTGCGACCTTGTAATGATTGGCAGAGGCGCTCTTGGTAATCCCTGGATTTTTAAACAAGCAAACTATTTCCTGAAAACCGGACAGCATTTACCTGAGCCGAACTTAACGGAACGATTAAAAGTCATTTTAAACCATTTTGATGATAAAATCAAAATGAGCGGACCACAAAGCGCAATGTTTGAGATGCGCAAGCATTTTGCCTGGTACGTTAAGGGATTACCCGGCTGCACCGATTTAAAAGTCGAATTGTTCAAACTTAAAAATATTGACGATATTAGAAATACACTGAACAACTATTTCCAGGATTTAGGAGCGGAATGAACTTGTCAGATTATCTTGCCCTGATAATAAGATCATTTATGAATGTGTGGCACCGCATGTTCGATAGTTAGAATATACCTTCGATTTTAAACCATAATTAACAATAATATAAAAATACCATTCGGAGGTAATATGAATCGAAATAAAATAATACTCATGGGCGCTGCCGGTAGAGATTTCCATAATTTTAATTTACGATATAGAGATAATGAAGAATTCGAAGTTATCGCTTTCACAGCAACCCAAATTCCTGATATTGATGGACGTATTTACCCGGCTGAGTTAGCTGGAAAATTATACCCCAACGGAGTTCCCATTCTTCCTGAAGAAGAATTAGATGAACTCATCAAAAAACACCAAGTGAGTTGCGTTGTTTTCTCCTACAGTGATGTCCCTTATGAATATGTCATGCACAAAGCTGCACAAGTAAATGCTGCCGGCGCCGATTTTACGCTGTTAGATGCAGAATCAACAAGTATAAAAAGTAAAGTACCGGTTGTTTCAATTTGCGCCGTCAGAACCGGCTGTGGGAAAAGTCAGACAACCCGGCGCGTGAGTGAAATTCTGAAATCTTTCGGAAAGAAAGTCGTTGCTATCCGACACCCGATGCCATACGGCGATTTGGCTGCGCAAAAGGTTCAACGATTTGCCACTTATGAGGACATGGATAAACACCAATGTACCATCGAAGAACGTGAAGAATATGAACCGCACATCGACCGGGGTGTAATAGTTTATGCCGGTGTTGACTACGGCGCCATACTTGAACAGGCGGAACAAGAAGCTGATGTCATTCTTTGGGATGGTGGTAATAATGATACATCTTTTTATAAACCGGATCTGCACATAGTCATTACCGATCCGCTTCGGGCTGGTCATGAAACGACCTATTACCCGGGGGAAACAAATCTTCGCATGGCTGATGTCGTCATTATCAATAAGATTGATTCAGCAGATTATGATGATGTGGAATTTTTGCGCGAAAATATTAGAGAGGTCAATCCCAATGCAATTATTATTGACGCAGCATCTCCATTGACTGTAGAAGACCCCGATCTTATCCGTGGGAAAAGAGCCCTGGTCGTTGAAGATGGTCCTACTTTGACGCATGGTGAGATGACTTTTGGCGCCGGTGTTGTAGCAGCAGAGAAATTCGGTGCAGCTGAAATAGTTGATCCAAGACCCTGGGTCGTCGGGAAAATAGTGGAGACATTTGAAAAATACCCTGACATTGGCACCTTATTACCGGCAATGGGTTATGGTGATCAACAGGTAAAAGACCTGGAAGAAACTGTAAATAAGGTGGAATGTGATGTCGTCATCATCGGCACACCGATTGATCTCAGGAAAATTATAAACATTAAAAAACCAGCGATCCGGGTAAATTATGATCTCCAGGAGATTGGCAAGCCTACTCTTGAAGATGTTTTGAAAAAATTTAAATAATAAAAAAATCCCGATGTAATCGCTTGCTGCATCGGGATTTTATTTTTTATACTGTGAAACGTCAAACGTGAAAAGTCAAACGAGAGATGGCACAAGATTCCATTTGTTGTATAATTTTATCGTTTCACTCCCAGTACCCGCAGGGTATTTGACGTTTCACAAAAATAAGTCTCAATGTTATCGGAGCATCATGTCAGACTCAAAAATAGCAGTTGTCGCTTTGGGAGGGAATGCAATCACACGCGAATTTGAGGAAGGAAATATTTTTCAACAATTCTCAAATACGCGCCGTAGTTTGTTTGGTGTTCTTCAACTCATTAAAAAAGGATACAAGTTAGCCATTACACATGGAAATGGACCACAAGTGGGTAACTACCTTATCCGGGTTGAAGAAACGCGGCAGATAGTACCGCCTATTCCGCTTGGTGTCATTGTCGCCGATTTAGAAGGTGGTATGGGCTATATGATCGCGCAATCACTTCAAAACAAATTAATCCGAAATAAAATAAACCGGAATGTAATTACACTTGTCACACAGGTTACGGTTGAAAAAAATGATCCTTCAGTGTTAAATCCAACCAAATTTGTTGGGCCGGTTTATTCGGAAAACCAGGTCGAAAATTTAGTTAAGGAAAGAGGCTGGATAATAAAACATGATGTCGGAAGAGGTTACCGCCGGGTTGTTCCTTCTCCGCTGCCTTTAGAAATTGTTGAGAAGGATATTATCAAAAACCTGGTTGATCAGGATGTCATTGTAATTGCAGCCGGTGGTGGAGGCGCTCCTGTTTATATTCAACAGGACGGCACTTATGAAGGATTCGATGCGGTAATTGATAAAGACAGGGCTGCCGCAATTCTGGCAAAGAACATCGATGCCCATGAATTATTTATTTTAACTGCTGTTGATAAAGTTTCATTAAATTACAAAAAGCCAAACCAGGTTGATTTGGATGAAATAACCTTAGACCAGGCAAGGCAATATTACGCGGATGGACAATTCCCCGCAGGTAGTATGGGCCCAAAAATTGAAGCAGCGATCCATTTTTTAGAAGAAGGGGGAGACCTCGTTGTTATTTCTTCTGTCGAAAAAATGCCGGATGCTATTGATGGAAAAACAGGGACACGGATTGTGAGGTAAAAATACTTTATACTTTGAACGGTCATGGTTTGAACTTTGGAATAATACAGCTTTTAAAAATTTTGAAAACAGAAAAAATTAAAGGCAGCAACGATTCACTATTAATTACACCAAACATAACAATATTGTTAAGGATGGTGCATAAAAATGAGAATTAAATTAATTGATTAAATATGTCAATTGTAGAACAAAAAACTGGTCATTTGATTTCTGATGAAACAATTAAATCTATTGTCCAATCAATAGCCGAGCATTTTTCACCTGAAAAAATTTTAATCTTCGGTTCTTATGCATCAAGAAATGCATCACCGGATAGTGATCTGGATATTATGGTAGTTATGGAAACTGATCTACCCAGGCATAAGAGAGCCACGCCCATTCGATTATCATTCAAGCCAACACCATGTGCGATGGATATTTTGGTATATACTCCAAAAGAAGTTGAATATTGGAATGGCACACCAAATCATATTATTTCAGAAATATTCCAATCCGGGATGATTGTTTATGAACAGTAATCATATAGATTTAGCTTTCCAGTGGTTGAAAAAAGCTGACAACGATATTGTTACAGCAAAACAAACACTTTTACTCGATGGTGGTCCAACAGATACTGTATGTTTTCATGCCCAACAGGCAGTAGAGAAAGCTATGAAAGCTTTACTTACTTTTAATGAAATCTCTTTCCCAAGAATTCATGATCTCCTTCGACTGTTGGAATTAGCTTTGCAATTTTTACCAGAACTGGAAAAAATGAGAACTGAGTTAGCAGAAATATCAAATTATGCTGTAGAGATAAGGTATCCGGATGATTGGTTTGAACCATCCCGTGATGATGCTCTTCAAGCATTAGAAATTGCTAAAAAAATTGTGAAATCAGTAAAACAAAAAATCCAAAATAATTAAATAGATATCAGTGAAAAAATATTAAAGTTAACTGTTTTTTAAAACATGGAGGAACAATGAAAATACACGAGTACCAGGGAAAAGACATTTTACGAAAATTTAATGTGCCTGTACCAAAAGGAAGCGTTGCTTTTAGCCCGCAGGAAGCCAAAACAATTGCCAAAGAATTAGGCGGTGGAACAGTAATTGTAAAAGCGCAAATTCATGCCGGCGGCAGGGGAAAAGGCGGCGGGGTTAAGCTGGCTAAAAATCCGGAGGAAGCTGAACAGGTTGCAAAACAGATAATTGGCATGAACTTAGTCACGCATCAAACCGGACCCGAAGGAAAATTAGTCCGCCGGATTCTGGTTGAACAGGGATTGGATATTGAAAGAGAATTATATGCAGGGATTGTGTTGGACCGGGTAAAATCGCAACTCGTTTTTATGGTCAGCACAGAAGGCGGCATGGAAATCGAAAAAGTAGCAGCCGAAATGCCGGAAAAAATTCTCAAAGAATGGATCGACCCGGCAGTTGGTTTCCAGGCTTACCAGGCAAGAAAAGTTGCTTTTGGATTGGGTTTAACCGGCGATCAATTTAAAAATGGTGTTAAATTTTTAATGGCGCTTTACAAAGCCTACGTTGCGGTGGATGCTTCGCTGGCTGAAATCAATCCATTAGTGGTTACAAAAGATGGCAAAGTATTAGCGCTTGACGCAAAAATCAATATTGACGATAATGCATTGTACCGCCACAAAGACATAGTTGAATTAAGAGACCTGGATGAAGAAGAACCATTGGAAGTTGAAGCTTCCAAATATGATTTGAATTATATTAAACTTGATGGCGATGTTGGCTGTATAGTGAACGGCGCCGGACTGGCAATGGCAACCATGGATTTAATCAAATTAGCCGGTGGCGAACCTGCTAACTTTTTGGATGTCGGCGGCGGCGCCAGTGCTGAAACAGTGGAAAATGGGTTCAAAATTATTCTTGGTGATCCTACTGTAAAGGCTGTTTTGATTAATATCTTTGGCGGCATTGTCCGCTGTGATCGGGTAGCAACAGGTGTTGTACAGGCTGCCAAAAATATTGGCATCTCTATTCCCATGATTATAAGACTGGCCGGTACCAACGCAGAAGAAGCATCTGTGATTTTAAATGACTCAGGATTAAAATTTTTAGTCGCCAATTCATTTGAAGAAGCGGCGCAGAGAGTTGTTGAAGCTTTGGCTAATTAGGTGATTGGTGATTAGGTAATATGGTTATTGGGTAATAGGGTGATTTGGTAATTATAAATCCAAATTAACGGATAAGTTTAAAGAAGATACTGAAGTCAATTAAAACATCCCCCTAAATCCCCCTTCAAAAGGGGGACTTTTAGCGATCCCCACTTTGAAGGGGGGATGTAAAAAAGGATAAAAACAAAAAACAACTTCAAAGTACATATTCACTAAACTTAATTTAAAACATAAATTCCTTACCCGTTAATCCTGGATAAATTAAAATTTCAACTACTAAATTACCCAATAAACTAATTACCAAATTACCTTCCCATCAATTGTAAATAACTTATTCAAGAATCAACGATAAACCAAATGATCTGATTTCAAATAACAATTTCGGAGGATATAAATTGAGCATTTTAATAGATAAAAATACAAGGTTAGTTGTACAAGGCATCACTGGTGGTGAAGGGTCATTCCACACACGCCAGATGATCGAATATGGCACAAATGTAGTCGCCGGGGTTACTCCCGGAAAAGGCGGACAAAAATTCGACGACAAAGTTCCTGTTTATAACACGGTGGCAGACGCAGTTGAAAAAGAAGGCGCAAATGCAGCGATCATTTTTGTACCCCCGGCATTTGCGGCTGATGCGATACTTGAATCTGCCGGCAATAACCTGGGCGTTGTGGTTTGTATTGCTGAAGGCATTCCTACTTTAGACATGATGAAAATTTACCAATACCTTAAAAATCGTTCAACAAGATTAGTGGGACCCAACTGTCCTGGCGTTATTTCGCCAGGCAAAGCAAAGGTTGGCATCATGCCAGGATTTATTCACAAACAAGGTTCTGTTGGTGTTGTTTCCCGAAGCGGAACGTTGACTTACGAAGCTGTGCACCAGTTGACCGAATTGGGAATCGGACAAACCACCTGCATCGGTATTGGCGGAGACCCAATTATCGGCACCAATTTTGTTGATGCCTTAAGCCTGTATGAAAAAGATCCCGAGACGAAAGCAGTTGTGATGATCGGTGAAATTGGCGGCTCAGCCGAAGAAGAAGCCGGTTTGTTCGTAAAAGAAAATATGTCAAAACCGGTCATCAGTTTCATTGCCGGACAAACAGCGCCCCCGGGGAGAAGAATGGGGCATGCCGGCGCCATCATCGCTGGTGGCAAAGGAACTGCTGCTGAAAAAATGTCAGTCTTGCGGGAATGCGGTGTTCACGTTTGTGAAAGTCCGGCGGAAATTGGGGCGACGGTGGCGAAGGTTTTAAAATAATTTGGAGACTATAATTCTAAGTTTTACATCAAACCGATGAGTGAATAAAAGGGGAGACAAGGAGATGGGGCGAGAGGGAGAAGGCATTGTTAAGTCGATAGTACATTTTTCAGTTTTCTCAGTCTCCCCATCTCCCTCGCTCTCACTCTCCCTCACTGTTTTTACTAGCCTGGCATGTTTCAAAAAAGATACAAAATGAAAAAAAACTTATTTTTAATTCTATATAATCTCCTGGCAATTTGTATTATTTTCTTATTGCTTGAATCGCTCACCAGAGTTTTCTTTCCTCAAATTAAATCCCAGGGTACGGATAAAAATATTTTTTCAGAAAATGTTTATTATGATTCCCACGGTTTAAAACCACTGAGTTCCGGACTTTCCAATGGCGCCCTGGTAAAAATAAATAAATATGGTTTTCGGGAGTACACCACTAAAATTGATACAACAAAAAACAGTTGGTTAATTCTCGGCGATTCCGTAACCATGGGCATTGGCGTTAAAGCAGACTCTACTTTTGCCGGGCGAATGCAAACAAGAAATGATAGCATTAATATTTTGAATCCTGCTATCGTCGGTTACGCAGTCAAAGATTATGAAAACATGGTAAATCATTTTATCGTTAAAAGAAAAAATGACTTCCGAATTTCAAAGATTTTTTTGTTTTGGTGTTTGAATGATATTTATATCGATGTGCCGGATTTTGAAACGCCGGGCGGTTCGTTGAGACACCTGCTGGGAGATTGGTTGAAAATAATGCGGACGCGCAGCAAATTTTACATACTGCTTAAAACAATGCTATTCGACAGACCAAAGAGCTATTACCTGTTCGAAAAAAAATTCTATGATTCAACAAGACCTGAAATGAAAAACGCTGCCAAAAAATTAAACGAAATAAATAGGCTGGCACAAAATCAACAAATCAATTTTACTGTAATTCTTTTACCTTATGAGTATCAAATTCGCCACTCAAATTCCCCTGAAAACAAGCCGCACCAAATTATGAGTTCTAATTTGCATCAAAAGGGAATAAACTTTTTAGACCCGATTCAATATTTAATGGACAGGAAAATTCAGTCAAAAAAGATATACTTGTTTGGAGATGGAATACATTTTTCAAATTTGGGGCACAGGCTGATTGCAGATTTTGTGGGGGAAGCATTCAACTTTACTAAACTTTAAAGGTTTAGTAAAGTTATTTTCGCCATTGAATGTGGCTTTCCAACGACCGCTTATTTGCTCTTGATTTTTACTCGATAATTTATTAAATTACATAAAAATAAGTTTAAAAAATCATAACCAGAATCCAATGAACAAAAAATCAGCTACTATCCCATCATCAATAGCTCGCTTGCTGCAAGAGTATCGATTAGAAAATGTCACAATCGAATCACACGCCAACGTCTTAATAGAACGGATTTTAGAGATGGGCAACTGGGATGAACTGCGCTGGTTATTTCAGACTTATGGCGTGTCTCGAATTGCCGAATACATAAAAACGTTTGGGCATCGCGGGCTTTCGCCTATGACTTTTAATTACTGGCGCAAGCTTGTTGGTGTCGAAGAATATCGCCAGGCGCCTTTTTCAGAAATTCGCAGGGATGTTTGGAGAGATTGAAAATGAAACCATGTTGGAATGTTTTAACAACAGACACACAAACTTTGTATAACCGCCTTTCCAGGTTGCCCATTATTTCAGAATTTTATCTTGCTGGTGGTACGGGATTGGCAATTCAGATTGGTCATCGTTTCTCCGTAGATTTAGATTTTTTCGGAAATTCTCCGCAAGCTGTTGGAATTGAACACCGAAAAACTATTTTGGCCGAATTAAAAGATGATCCCAATCTTTTAATTTTCTGGGATAAAGATGGCACTTTCGTGGCAAATTGGAAAAGTGTAGGTGTAAGCTTTTTTAGACTTGATCCACATCCGTTAATCCTCGAACCTGAAATAATTGGCGGAATTCGCGTGGCACAAATAGAAGAAATAGGTGCGATGAAACTCGGTGCTATATTGTCCAGAGGCACAAAAAAAGATTACATCGATCTTTACTTTATCCTAAAACAACAATCTATTGAAAAACTTTTTGAGGTTTCGGCAAGAAAATATCCTTATAATTCTGCTTTCCCAACTTTCGCAATTCGTGCACTCGCTTTTTTTGAAGATGCAGAAACAAAACCAATGCCCGAAATGATCCATCCTGTCAAATGGGAACAGGTGAAATCATCTTTGGAAAAAGTAGCGCTGGATATCGGCAGGAAAAAATTGCAGATTGATAAACTGTGGGAAAAATAAGAAAATAATTATACAAGCTCTATACCTAAAAAAGCCAGAATCAAAAAGTGAATACAAAGGAGCGTTGGATTTTTCATTGCTGCGCTCAAGCGCATCTGCCTCAGGCATGATCCAATACTCCATCACTGCGACCAGTCGCATCTGCCTTGGCACGATCCAACAATCCACTCATTCTCAAACCTGGACAATCAAAGCATCTACAGCAAAACGGTATTAGCTAATGAAAAGTTTGTTAGTTCCCCACATACTTTGAATACAAACTTCGGGCAATCCCCAAATCAGTCGTGCCTTTAACAATCACCCGCCCATCCGGGAAAATTGATAATTCATATTTTTCTATTTCAAACCGTATCAAATATTCATTCGCTTTAACCACACCCTGATTGGATAAATTAATGGCTAGTTTTGCAAGATCAAGTTCAATTTTTTTGAATGGGAGAATCTGCACAGCATTTCTGCCGCACAGACTGGTAAAAGCGCTGCCGCGTTTTCCTTCTAAAAAATCAAATTGTTTATTATTGCAAACCGGGCAATTTTTTTGAATTACCGACTTAGTGACATCAATTGTTTGAAAACTATTCTGCCAAACGTCGATACTCACTAAATCCTGATTCAAGTCTTTCATATTTTCCGTTAAAATTTTTATCGCCTCCGCGCATTGAAGCGAGGCAATTAACACCACAATGGAGCCTAACACACCTACGCTTTCACAGGTTGCAACCGTTCCCGGATCAGGGATGTTATCCATTATACAACGCAGGCAAGCAGTTTTCCCGGGGATGAAGTTTTTCATTAGCCCGTACGATTCAATGGCAGCGCCATAAATCCAGCTGCGGTTGTGTTTAACGCAGGCTTCGTTCAATAAAAATCGCGTTTCGAAATTATCCGAGCCATCCAACACCAGGTTTACATC
>JADHVV010000128.1 GCA_016783825.1 Candidatus Zhuqueibacterota bacterium
TTGATTTTTTTAATGATCGTGACAACCTTTCAATTTTTATTTATCGGGCTTTTAGCCGCGTTGATAGTCCATACGGGAAAGAAAAAATTGTTTTATTTGGTGGATACTCAACTAAAGTAGAAAAAAATAATTATTTAAATTTTGATTTGGTCATCTTTAATAAAAAAAATGGCAAAATAATTTTGTGGCAAAATAATTAAAGATTTAATTGTTAAAGTAAATGTAATTATTTTGCAGAATACCAATTGTTGAAATCCGTTGGGTTGTTTCTATCCGTTGGATTCTTTTTATTAACTATAAAATCTAAAAAACAGAACATTCAAACAAAATGAAAAAAATATCAGTCATTATTTCACTTTACAATATTGAAGATCACATCGAAAGTTTGTACAATGGTCTTACAACTTTTTTGAAAAATTCAAATTATTCTTTTGAACTAGTATTTGTTGATGATGGTAGTCTTGATGCGACATATCAAAAAATAGTTAAGCTTTCAAAAGATAATCCCGTTGTCTCTTTAATAAAAATGCGTTCACAATTTGGTGAAGCAAGCGCTTTTACTGCCGGCTTAAAACAATCGACTGGCGATGTTATTTTATACTTCACGGCGCGGGTAAAAATAAACCCGGATTACCTTTCAGCTTTAATCACAAAGCTCGAACAAGGAAATGATTTGGTTGTCGGGTGGAGATACCCGAGAAAAGATTCAAAGCTGAATCAAATAATTTCCAAAATGTTCAACGCAATCACCAAAAAATTATCCAAAGTTAAACTTCACGATATCAATAGCGGCGTATTTGTAACGAAGCGAGAAGTACTGGACAACATAAATGTTTATGGTGACATGCATAATTTTATTCCTGTTTTGGCAGAACGACAGGGATATAAAATAGATGAAGCAAAGATTGAACAATTGCCAGGAAAATTCAGAAAATCAAAATATTTCAGGGAATATTTACAGCGGCTCTTAGACATTATTACAGTTATTTTTCTGACCAATTATTCAAAAAAACCAATTCATTTTCTGGGTTTCGTTGGGGCTTTATTTACGTTAACCGGCGCGGTAATAGAAATTTATTTGTTCGTGTATCGGCTTTTATTATTGGGTCCAATCGCCGGCAGACCGCTGCTCTTATTAGGCGCTTTATTACTTGTCATTGGGATCCAATTGATCTCCATTGGCTTATTAGGTGAAATGATCATTTTTACCCATGCCAGAGATATTAAGGAGTATAATATCGAGGAAATTATTGAATCTGATAAATAGCAATGAACATAATTTTAGTTGTTATTTAAAATAGTTAATTGCCACAAAGGCACGAAGACACAAAGTCTAAAGAAATAATATTATTGCAAATTATATGTTGCATTTTACCTTCGTGACTTGGTGTCTTCGTGGCAAGATAAATAAGGTATATTAAAGGCATTATGAAATTAATCATTCAAATACCATGTTTAAATGAAGAAGAAACTTTGGCTGTTACATTAAATGAGTTGCCCAAACAGATTGATGGTATCGATGAAATAGACATACTTATAATTGACGATGGCAGCACAGACAATACTGTTCGAGTTGCTAAAGATAATGGCGTTAATCATATTATAAAATTCACAAATAACAAAGGTTTGGCAGAAGCGTTTAATGCGGGAATTGATGCTTGTTTGAAATTAGGCGCTGACATCATTGTAAATACAGATGGAGATAATCAATACAGCGCCAATGACATCGAAAAACTCATTCTGCCAATATTGAAAAAAGAAGCTGATATTGTCATTGGTGACAGGCAGGTTAACAATGTTCAACATTTTTCATTTACAAAAAAGAAACTGCAACTTCTTGGCAGTTGGGTAGTTAAACACGTTTCTAATACTGAGGTGCCGGATGCAACAAGCGGTTTTAGGGCGTTCAGTAAAGAAGCAGCATTAAGAATGAATGTAATTACAAAGTTCAGTTACACATTGGAAACAATAATTCAGGCAGGTAAAAAAAATCTTGCTGTGGCGCATATCCCGGTACAAACAAATGAGAAACTTCGAGACTCACGATTATTTAAAAGTATTCCATCTTATTTAAAAAGATCGGTTTTAACCATATTCCGAATTTACACCATGTATGAACCGCTGAAAACTTTCATCTGGATCGGGGGGCTTATATTTGGCGCCGGTTTTTTGGTTTCATTAAGATATTTATTTTTAAAATTTATTATGGATAGTGGAGCCGGTCACATTCAATCATTGATACTTGGCGCTGTCTTATTGATGATTGGATTCCAGGTGATGATGATTGGACTTGTCGCTGATCTAATTGGAGGCACGCGGAGATTGCAGGAAGATATTTTATATCGCGTTAAAAAGCTTGAATTATCTTCCAATAAAAACAAAAAGAATGTTGAGTAAATAATTTTAGTAATGGAGTTGGAGTATGAAAATATTTTTAGTGAACCCACCGTTTATTGAAGCTTATGGGCAGTATAAGGCGGCAGCAAAGGTTGGAGCTCAACCGCAAATGCCGTTGGGACTTGCATACATCGCTGCAACATTTGAAAAAATGGGTCATGAGGTGGTTCTAATAGATTCGGATGTTGAAGAGATGTCTGTTAATGATGTCATAGAAAGTATTAAAAATTTTGCGCCAAATATTGTGGGTGTTTCATCAACAACTCCAATTTATAATAGCGCCAGTATGATTTTGGAAAGCGTAAAAAAGTATAATCCTGAGATTGTAACAATTCTTGGCGGCAACCACATGACGGCATTACCGCAAAAAACAATGGAAGAGAATAGTTCCATCGATATTGGTGTTGTCGGAGAGGGTGAAGAAACGGTGGAGGAGCTTTTATCAGCAATTGAAAAGAATAAATCTTTTGAAAAAATTAAAGGCATTCTTTATCGTAAAGATTCAAAAATTGTTTCGAATGAACGAAGAGGCGCCATTAAGGAAATTGACGAGATTCCTCTTCCTGCCCGGCATTTGCTGAAAACGGAAAAATATAAGTGGAGTGTTCCTGATAAAGGCATCGTTACAGTTACGTCGATAACTTCTCAGCGAGGTTGCCCGTTTAAATGTATTTTTTGTGGTGTAAATACCATGTTCCCTGGTGCAACGAGATACAGGGATATCAGCAAGGTAGTTGATGAGCTTGAAGATGTTAATAAAAAATTTAAGATAGATCATTTCATGTTTTGTGATGATACTTTGACGCTGAATAAAAACAAAGTCATTGAAATGTGCGATGAAATTGCCAAAAGAAAATTAAAAATTACGTTTGAAGGATACACGCGGGCAAATACGATTACCAAAGAATTATTGATAACACTTAAAAAAGCAGGACTCGTAAGATTATCTTTTGGAATTGAAAGTGGTAACCCGGAAATTTTAAAAGCAATAAAAAAAGGGATTACTACTGATGAGCTCAAAAGAGCTTATGAGTGGTGCGATGAATTGTCAATCGAAACAAGAGGTTCTCTGATGATAGGGCATCCTTTTGAGACGAAAGAAACAGTCGATGAATCAATGAAATTTGTCAATTCATTAAAATGTTATCAGATGTATGTAAATGTCACCACTCCTTACCCGGGAAGTGAATTATATGATTTGGCAAAGGAAAATTATGGTGGATTAAAGTTGTTAACTGAGGACTGGAAAGAATATCGTCGTTATGGCAATGCTGTTATGGAAATGAATGATTTGTCTGCGGATAATTTAATAGAATTGCAACAAAAAGCATATAAAAAATTCTATTTCCGACCCCATATTATCTGGTACAATCTAAAGAGAGCAGGACTAAAAGCAGGTTTTGTAAATAGTTTGGCGTTTATGAAAACCATGTTTACTAAGAAAAGAAATTAGGGGGGTGGGATAAATTAAGTTACCCCGGCAAAACTTGTAACTCCTTATTTTTATTTAATAGAAATGATTCAAATGGTCAAGTTATTTAATCCAACCCCCTAAAATTAGAGGAATATTTTGAAGATACGAAAACAAAAAACAGCAGTTATAACCGGAGTTACAGGACAGGATGGCGCATATTTAGCTAAGTTTTTGATAGAAAAAGGTTATAAGGTTTATGGCACTTATCGTCGCCTGAGCACGCCAAATTTTTGGAGACTGCAAAGCCTTGGGATTCAAGACCAGGTTGATCTGATTCCGTTCGACTTGTTAGATCAGTCATCAATATCAGGATTATTCAAAAAAGCGAAACCGGATGAATTTTATAATCTTGCTGCTCAAAGTTTTGTTGGCGCATCATTTGATCAACCAATTGGAGCTGGTGAAATAACCGGGTTGGGAACAACAAGGATCATTGATACTTTGAGTACGTTATCGCCCCACACAAAATTTTACCAGGCATCGAGTAGTGAAATGTATGGCAAGGTTCAGGAAATTCCGCAAACAGAAACAACACCTTTTTATCCCAGAAGTCCTTATGCGGCAGCAAAAGTTTATGCGCATTGGATTACGGTAAACTACCGGGAAGCTTATGACATCTTTGCTTGCTGCGGGATTTTGTTTAACCACGAATCAGAAATGCGGGGGTTGGAATTTGTTACCAGGAAAATAACCAATGCCGCAGCGAGAATTAAATTGGGCTTACAAAAAAAATTAGTGCTGGGTAATGTTGAATCAAAAAGAGACTGGGGTTACGCGGTAGATTATGTTAAGGCAATGTGGAAAATAATTCAACAAAGCAAACCGGATGATTATGTGGTTGCTACAGGAGAAACACATTCGGTTCGTGAATTTGCCCGGTTGGCATTTGAAGAAGTTGATTTGAATTATGAAGATTATATTGTTACTGACAAGGTATTTATGCGCCCCGCTGAAGTGGATATATTAATCGGTGATCCGTCAAAGGCAAAAGAGCAGCTAAAATGGGAGCCAACGGTTGGTTTTAAGGAGCTTATAAAGATAATGGTTCAGGCTGATTTAACAAATTGGAAAAAAATTCTCGATGGAAAATTAATACCATGGGATGCCATGCACTACTATGATACGGAAAAACCATTATCGTTACATTATGAAGCGGATCGATAAATATGAAAGTTGAAAAAATAACTTTTAAAGACCAGATATTAGCCATTGTTGTGCGGAATGGATCAACAAATCAAGAACTTGAGTGGCCTACACCGCCAGATTTTCCTTTGCAGTTAGGAATACATGAAAGGAAAAAAGGTAGTTTTCTAATACCACATAATCATATCCCATTTGATGTTTTGAAAAATCTTCAGGTTCAAGAATTTATTTATTTAGAAAAAGGGAAACTGAAATTTTTCCTTTATCATGAAAAAAAAGAAGTTGAAACAGTTATTCTGAATGCAAAAGAAATGATTCTTCTTAACTGCGGGCATTCGGTTGAATTTTTGGAAGATTCTAAAATTGTCGAAATTAAGCAAGGCCCTTATCGCGGAAATGACATGGAAAAAGAATATTTTTAATAAGCTCAAGAATAATTCTATAATTAAAAATTGGATTGAAAAGTATGATTCCTGTATGTGAACCGATTCTTGACGGAAAAGAATTAGAATATGTTACTGATTGTGTAAAAACAACCTGGATATCTTCAAACGGGAAATACATTCCTTTGTTTGAAGAAAAATTTGCTGAATTTTGTCAAACGAAATATGGCGTTGCCTGTAATAATGGAACAACTGCAATTCATCTTGCATTAGAGTCGCTCGGTATTGGGAAAGGCGATGAAGTGATCATCCCTACGTTTACCATGATAGCTACGTGTAATGCAGTTATTTATTCCGGCGCTAAACCCGTTTTGGTTGATTCGGAAATGGAAACCTGGAATATGGATCCAGAGGTAATTGAAGAAAAAATTACACCAAAAACAAAGGCGATCCTTGTTGTCCATACTTATGGGCATCCGGTTGATATGGATCCCATTTTGGAAATCGCTAAAAAACATAACTTATTTGTAATTGAAGATGCAGCAGAAGCTCATGGCGGGGAATACAAAGGTAAAAGATGCGGCAGTCTCGGGGATGTTGGTTGTTTCAGTTTTTATAGTAATAAAATTATTACCACCGGAGAGGGTGGAATGGTTGTTACCAATAACGAGGAATATGCCGGGAAAGCGCGTTTGCTGAGGAATCATGCGTTTAGTAAACCACGGTTCATTCATCACGAGCTTGGATATAATTACCGGATAACAAATATTCAGGCGGCTATTGGACTGGCGCAAATGGAGCAGGCAGAGTATTTGGTAAACAGAAGAATCGAAAATGCAAAAAAATATAATTCGTTACTTAAAGATGTTGAAGGCGTCACAATTCCTCCTGAAAAAGATTGGGCAAAAAATGTGTATTGGATGTATTCGATTTTGATTGAAGATGAATTTGGTTTATCCAAAGACGAGATGATGGAAAAACTGAAAGAGAAGGGAGTTGATACAAGATCATTTTTTTATGGTATGCACCAACAGCCCATTTTTAAAAATGGAAATGATGAAAGATTTCCTGATTGCACAGGTTTGTATCCGGTTGCAGACGAATTCTCCCAAAAAGGATTATATTTACCATCGAGCGGAAAGTTAACAAATAAAGAAATTGAAACAGTTGTAGCAACGATAAAATCTTTGAAAGGATAAAGTGAAAGTAGGATTAATAGGACCAATTCATCCATTCCGTAACGGGGAAGCGCAATCAAATACAATGTTGTGTGAAAATTTATCTGAGCGTCATGAAGTTGTTGCTTTTTCATTCAAAAGGCAGTATCCAAATTTTTTATACCCCGGAAAATCCCAGCTTTACAATTCACCTAAAAAGCTAAACTTTCGACATAGTTTTTTAATCAATACGATGAATCCGTTGAATTGGTTATATGCATTTTTTAAAATAAAAAAAGAGAAATTAGATGTTGTTATTGTAACCTGGTACATAGCATATTTAGCGCCCTGTTATGTGGTTTTAATGTCTTTGATGAAATTGTTTTCAAAAACACAAATTTGTATTTTTGCGCACAACGTTTCTCAACATGAAGAAAACATTTTAAATAAAATTTTGACGTGGCCGGTATTAGCGCTCGGAGATTATTTCATCGTATTCTCATCAAAAACAGAAGATGATTTAAAACAAATATTCCCGGATGCGAAAGTAAAAATTTTAGTTGAAACGACTTACGACAATCATTTTAAACAGAAAGTTGTACCGGCAGCACAGGCTCGTGAAAAATTAAAAATAAAATCAACCGATAATGTGGCTTTGTTTTTTGGTCTTGTGCGCCCTTATAAGGGAGTTAAATATTTAATTGAAGCAATCCCGGATGTATTAAAAAAAGTTGACGTAAAGTTTTATGTTGTCGGAGAATTCTGGGAGGATATCAAACGATATCGCAAACGAATAGCCGAGCTAAAAATAGAAGATAATATAACCATTGTTGACCAATATGTTTCGGATGAAGAGGCAATAGTATATTTTAGTGCAACAGATTTATTTGTTTTGCCCTATGTTTCTGCCACCTATTCAGCAGTTATTCCATTGGCTTATGGTTACAATAAACCGGTCATCGTTTCGGATGTATTAGGTTTAACAGATTTGGTAGATGATGGGCAAACAGGGTACATTGTTCCGCCCCAAAATCCCGAAGCCTTGGCAGAAAAAATTGTTCACTTTTTTGCAAAAAACAAACAAGACGAATTTGTTCAAAATGTAAAAGAAAAAAAGAAGATATTTCAGTGGAGCAAGGAAAAAGATGATGTTGTGTTTCATGGGATATTGAATAAATTATAACCGTACACCTGATAGATAAAGATAGAATAATATCATTCAGTAAAAAACGAATCCAACGGATAGAAACAACCCAACAGATAAAAAAAATAGATTTGAATTTAATTTTTCATTGCCTTTGTCGGATGGTAATTTCTTTTTGTGTAAATTTGTCAAGTTTTTTACAGTCTCATTATGTTTTATATTTCAAAATTAAAAACAATCCGTTGGGTTGTTTTCCGCCGTGGCGGATTGGATTTTTCGTCTTATATGAACTGATACCTGGTGAAAGTTTACAATAAATCCATTAATAAAAACTCAATCATGATAGATATTTCAATTATAATACCATCTTATAATAATCTCAGTACGATTGGAAATTGTTTAGACTCGATTTTCTCTCAGCAGACAAAATACAAGTACGAAGTTATTTTGGTTGACAGTTCTGATAAAGAAGACTATTCAGTGCTTGCTCCAAAATTTCCTGAATTAAAAATGATAAAGTTAAATCAACGGACTTATCCAGGCACGGCGCGAAATATCGGGGTTAAAGCTGCAAAGGGTAAGTTGATTGCTTTTACTGACAGCGATTGTATTGTGTTTCCTGACTGGATAAATAGTACTGTTGATGAGCATAAAAAACGAGATGAGATATTAATTGGAGGCGCTGTTGCTAATGGAACGCCACATAATTTGGTGGGAATCGCTGAATATGTATTAGAATTCAGTGATTTTATACCGCAAAAGAATGTGCGATCAATGCGTGTTGTTGCAAGCTGTAACCTATCAATTTCAAAAAAACTTTTTCTTCAAGCTGGTGGATTTGAAGATTTTATCACCAATGAGGATGTGCTGTTTTCTTCTGTTTTAAACGAAAAGGGTGTAAATATTTGTTTCGTTCCAAATATTAAAATCTATCATGTAAACAGGTGTAATCTGTGGAAATTTTTGAAGAACCAGGAAAATCTTGGTTACGGTTCTTACAAAATAAGAAAAATCAAAAAGCAACCGGGAAGTTTTTTAACTAAATCCCGCTTGCTAATCCCACTGATTATACCAATTCGTATTTTAACGACATTTAGAAAAATATCAAGAGGAAAAGCGAATTGTTTGTTGCAATTCTTTGTCAGTTTTCCAATAATTTTGGCTGGAATCATTTTTTATTCAAAAGGTTTTTTTAAAGGATTTACAAAGTAGGATTTTTATTTTAAGACTAAATAGAATGGAATTATAAATCAGTAAATTTTCACTTGACCTGGTAGCCAATAAATTTAATAAATGCCGAACAAAAACTATGTCTAACACAAAAAACGATAAGTAATTAATTGTAGAAAAAAAAGAGAGTTAACATCCAATAAATATGAGAAATGAATAATGCAAAAAGTATTAGTAACAGGCGCTTCAGGATTTTTAGGAAAACATTTAATTAATGAATTGTTGAAAAACAAGTTCTCTATAATTACGATAGCGAGAAAATCCAGTGATGTTTCATATCTCAAAGAAAAGGATGTGGAAATTATCTGGGGGGATGTCCAGGATGAAGAAATCCTGGAACAGGCGGTAAAAGAATGCGATTATGTAATTCATGCTGCGGCAACCTTCGGAGGATCAAAGGATCATTTCCACAAGGTCAATGTGTTGTCCACAGAAAAGCTATTAAATTTGTCAGAGAAATACAAAATAAAAAGATTCGTCTATATTAGTTCAATAAGTGTTTATCAGCATTCCGAAGCAAAAGAAGATATGATTATAACGGAAGATACACCTTATGAAACTGACGAATTTCATAGCCTGTATTCATGGTCCAAAATGGAAGCTGAAAAAGCTGTAAAAAAATATATTAAAGAAACCAAACTGCCGTGTACTATAGTCAGACCGGGATGTATCTACGGACCTTATGGTGACCTTTTTCCTGCAGATACGGGAATGGGGTTTGGTGTAAGCAGAATTATCATGATAGGAAACACAAATAATTCCACACCATTATCTTATGTTGAAAATGTAGCCTATGATTCGGTTAAATTGATGAAATTGAAACCGGCTGCAGGCGAAGCATTCACTTTAATTGAAGGACAAGCCATTTCCAGAAAAGAATATTTTAACAAATTAAAAACAGAAGTCAGTGGAAATATATCGAGAATCTGGGTGTCGCTTCATTTTATGAAATTGGCGAAGTTTGGCTTACGTTTATTGTTCAAAATTATAGGCAAAGAAGGTAATCCCCCGCTTAGTGATTTAAATTTGGATTTTTATGCAAAAACATTCAAATATTCCATTGATAAAATAAATGATATTATTGATGTTTCTGAAAAGATTTCCCTGGCAGACAGCCTTGAAAGAACGATGAAATGGCACCGGGAAAAAAGAACTGCAACCAGAACAGAAGGCATCGAGAAAAACAAAGTCGTTTTGCCATCAAACAAAAAAATTAGAGTTGGAATTGTTGGTTGCGGAGGCATATCATTTGTCCATTTGAAGAAAATAAAAAAATTAAAAATCATTAAAGAAATTGTCTTAGCTGATCCAAATGTCGAGGCATTGAAGGAAGTGGCTGCGCAGTTTAAAATCTCAAAAAAATATAAAGATTATAAACAGATGATCGACAAAGAGAAGTTGGATGTCATTCATATTTTAACGCCGCCTCAATTTCATGCGGAAATAGCGGTTTATGCTGCTGAAAAAAAATGTCATATTTTGGTAGAAAAACCAATGGCAGTTGATGCGAAACAAGCAGAAGCTATGGTGCAGGCAGCAAGAAAAAATGGTGTGAAAATTTGTGTGATGCACAATCATCTCTACGATGATGTGATGTTGGAAGCCCGGGACATTATTGCAATGGGTGAATTGGGGAAAATAACATCTGTCGAAAGTTGGTACGGCGTCTCCTACGCGGATGAAGCGCCGGATAACCCAGAAACTGATTGGAAATACAGGCTTCCGGGTTCGGTTTACCAGGATTTTTTACCACACGGACTCTATGTAGCGCTGGATCAACTTGGGGATGTACAGGTAAGTTTTGCAGCAACAAAATATGCAGGCACGACACCTAAAGTTGACACGGATGAATTAAAGATTATTGTGGAAAATAAGGACAAATTCGGGGTCATTAATGTTTCATTATCTACTGAACCGCGTCAACAATATATGAATATTTATGGCACAGCCGGCACGATGACTGTTGATTTTCTGAATCAATATGTGTATCTGAATAATACGGCAGGTCCTATCCCGAATTCAATCGGCAGGATTTTTTCTTCGCACAAATTTGGGAAAATTCTTAAGAGGTGTGCGCGGAAGAATTTCATTCGTACTTTTTCAGGTAGATATGAGTTGTTCCAGGGTACGGAACGACTGATCTCTCTTTTCTACAGAAGCATTTTATTGGATAAGCCAGAGCCTGTTCCCGGGGAAGAAGGATTGAAATTAATGCAAATTATGGATGATGTTTGGGAAAACGTAACTAATCACAGGGATTCGAGTTCCGCATAGTTTATAAACATTCATGATGAAACACACTCGTAATCGGGAGTGGGGGACAAGGAGACAAGGGGACAAGGAGAAAAAATGTATTTCATTATCTCCCTTCTCCCACTCGCCTTGTCTCCCGCTCTCCTTGTTCCATGCTAAATATATGATTCCGAAATAAAATATCAATAAAGGTAATAATAAATGATATCCAGAGGCGTGATACTTACAGTTGTCAGTCAGGTAGTTATGTTAATTTCCGGGTTTGGAATTAACCTGGCATTAGCGCGATTGTTAGGACCTGAAGATTACGGCACATTTGGCTTAGTTATTTCAATTTTAATTATTGTAGAAATGTTTGTTTTTACAGGAATTCCCGAGGCGATACGAAAGTTTGGCGGTGAAACTCCCGAGTTGATGCGATCAATAAAAAAAAAGACACTGCCCTGGCAAGTTGTGTATTGTTTGGCTATGTACATTGTTCTGTTTTTTTTTACGCCAATAATTAGCAGCGTTTTGAGTGATGACAGACTGACAACTTTATTAAGAATAGCCGGGTTAAATGTTTTTTTCTTTGGTCTCCATAAATACTTTGATGCAATTCAATGTGGATTACATAATTTTTTTAAATATTCTTTATTAGGGATCATTTATTCGATCTCAAGATTGGTTGCAATAGTCGGGATTGTACTGGCGGGTTTTTCATTAATTGGCGCGTTAATTGGAAATTTTTCGGCGTCGGTTATTGGACTTTTATTTGGAATAATATTTCTTAAATACCTAAAACAACAAAAAAATAAAAAAGAAATAAATACAAAAAAATATGTCAATTTCATTATTCCAAATATAATATATTTTGTGGGATTAAATTTGTTTTTTTCCATTGATCTGTGGTTTGTAAAATATTTTCTGAGTGATTTGAATGTTGGTTATTATGTTTCTGCGGCAGCGCTATCGAAATTGCCATATTTTTTATCAATGGGGCTTTCGGCTGTTCTGTTGCCTTCGATTTCCCATTCGATTGCAACTTCAGATTTCGTTAGAACCCGTGAAATTATTTCGGATTCTTTAAGGTATGTTTTGATTTTCTTGATTCTAATTGTAGTTGTTGTTTTTTTTAATGGCAGGCAAATTATTGAGTTTGTTATGGGGGCAGAATATTCCGAAGCAGGTCCCGTTTTAGGAGTTTTAATGGCTGGTTTGTCATTAGCTACTATCATGATTGTAAATCAAACAATATTAATATCCAAAAATTTAATGAAATTATGTTTTTACCAGGTATTATTTTTACTAATAATTGATATTATTTTAAACGCTTATTTGGTTCCCAGGTATCAAATGTTTGGCGCCGCATTTTCAACCTCAATAGTTGGATTGTTGGGCATGATAATCACAAGCGCTTATATCTTTGAAGATATTAAAGAATTACTTGTTCCTTACACCGGAAAATTGGTTTTGGCAATAATAATTACCGGTTTATTTTCGTTTGGGTTTAATTTTTTTGCTTTACACATTATTTTCAAATTAATTTTTTTGTCATCCATTTATTTCATTGTACTTTATGCTTTGAAAATAATTAATACAGTGGATATTGAACGTCTCAAGATGGCAGTTCAAATATCATAATAACCTTGATATGCGCGGCACTATTTATATGATTAAAAATCAGGCTAAAAAGTCTAATATTTATATTCTCATTTTTGTAACTTTAATTTTATTTGTTGCGTTGTTTTTAAGGATTTATAATTTAGAGAAGTTCAGCCTCTGGGCTGATGAACCATATCACCTGTTTGTTTCCCAATCCATATTAGAAGACGGTTCGCTAAAACTTCCATCCGGGAATGAATACGGAAGAGCAAAACTTTTTTCTTATATTACAGCATTATCGACATATATTTTTGGAATGAATGAATTTGGATTAAGATTGCCCACAGCATTATTCGGATTTCTTTCATTATTAATATTTTTCTTTTTCACACGAAAGCTATTGAATAATTCGCTAGCAATCGTTTCGCTAATTTTATTAACATTTTTGCCGTTGGAAATCGGGTGGGCGCGGGTAACAAGATTTTACACATTATTCCAGTTTTTTTCCATAATTGTGTGGTACTCGTTTTATATTGGTTTTATTAGAAAGAATAATACTTTTGAAAAATATGAGTCTTTTAAGATAAGTAACTTGATAAATGTGATTAAAAATTGGCAAATCAACTGGTTTTTTTTGCTGCTGTTTTTCGTGGTTTTTTTACTCGCAGTTTCAGTCCAAATTATAGGAGCTTTATTATTAATACCGATTTTTACGTTTATCGTTTTGTATGGCTTTTATTTGTTATTGAAGGT
>JADHVV010000129.1 GCA_016783825.1 Candidatus Zhuqueibacterota bacterium
AATTAAAATTCCAAAATTCAAATACCAAAACCCAAATAAGTTCCAAGTTCCAAATTCCAATCCTCAAACATTTTGTAGGTTGTTTTTGTTTTTTGGATATTGGAATTTGAGATTTGTTTGGAATTTTAGTTAGAAAAAAATATATTCACCAAAATTATAATGACAAATATTAAAACCAAAATATTTGAAATACTCTTCCCAAATCCTATTTGGACTGCCGCTGGTCCAACAGCAGCCGATGCTTCGATGCTAAAAAGAGCAGCCGATGGTGGCGCTGGCGGACTGGTAACAAAAACGATTAGCGTTAAACCTGCTAAAGTGCCGATTCCCAATATCGTTTCTCCATTTGCAGGCAGTTTACTCAATGCTGAACTCTGGTCTGAAATGGATTATCAAAATTTTATTAATGAAGAACTTCCAAAAATAAAAGCGCTTGGAAAACCGGTAATTGTCTCACTTGGCTACTCACCGGAAGATTTTTCTATTTTGGGCAAAGCAGTCGAAAAGAACGGGTGTGCCGATGCCATTGAATATTCCATTCATTATGTGGGCAAAGATGTTGATAATTTGACTCGAACTGCTGAAGCACTAAAGAATAATACAAGTTTACCAATTATAGCAAAATTCAGCCCTTCCATTCCTGACCTGGAATCAGCGGTCAGAGCATTGGACAAAATTGTGGATGGATTTGCTGCAATTAATAGCGTCGGACCTGCGTTGGATTTTGATATTAAAACATTGCAGCCTTGTTTGGGAAGCGAGGATGGGAGGGGCTGGCTGTCCGGTAGAGCAATTTTACCAATTGGACTTCATTTCGTATCTGCAATTTCTCAATTAACAGATAAACCTGTCATTGGTGTCGGTGGAATAAGAAAAGTTGAAGATGTGGTGAAATATATCATGGCAGGCGCTTCTGCTGTGCAAGTGTGTTCATTAGCGGTTTTGAAGGGACAGGATGTCTATGGCAAGTTGGCGGATAAATTGGCAAAATGGATGAAACAGCACAATTATCCTGATATCGATTCAATGCGTGGAATTTTTCATAATCGAAAGAAAGAAGCGTTTCATTTATTAGGATACGGAACTCAACTTCATCCGCAATGGATCGAAAAAAAATGCACTTTGTGTATGATTTGTGAAAAATCATGTGTCCATCGGGCAATCAGTTTTCCAAATGATATTTTTCAGTTAGAAAAAGAGAAGTGTGTTAGTTGTGGGTTGTGTGCCAGTGTGTGTCAGCCCGGTGCATTGGAAATGATTGAAAATCATTATTAAATATTATGATATATTACATTCGTGTATGGATTTAATAATTTAAAGACTGGTTCGTGATTAGAAAGTTATTATTGAATGTTATTAAGTTAGCATTTATCACCCTTCGACTTCGCTCAGGGTGAAGAAAAAATACCTTCAGGCTGAGCGGAGTCGAAGCCTTATTATATGAAATTAACTAAAAATTTCTGAACCTAATGACATTGAGTAATTATTTACTAATAACCACTCACCACACACAAATCACCATTCACTAATCACCACTAACCAGAGGAAAACATGGTAATTGGTTCAGGTTCAACAACTGAATTTATATATGAAGAACAAGTGTATGGATATTGTTTAGAAGCATTTGATAAATATAATTTAGCAAATAAGCGAGTTTTAGCAGTCATCCCGGATCACTCACGTACAGCGCCAATTGATATGATGTTTAGAGTGGTTTATAAAATATTTGCTGACCGTGTAAAAGCTTTGGATTTTCTTATCGCATTGGGTACGCATCCTCCCATGACTGACGAAGCAATTAACCAGCGCGTCGGTATAACGCAAAATGAAAGAGTCACAAGATATAGTAAGGCAAATTTTTTTAATCACCAGTGGAAAGATGGAAACCAACTTAAAGTAATCGGAACGATTAGTGAAGATGAAGTGTCAGAGATTTCAAGCGATCTGATGAAACAAAAAGTTGATGTTACAATTAATAAAATGGTTTTTGATTATGATACCCTAATCATAATTGGCCCGACATTTCCCCACGAGGTAGTCGGATTTTCCGGGGGGAATAAATATTTTTTTCCGGGTATTGCAGGACAGGAAATTATTGACATGTTTCATTGGTTGGGAGCGTTAATAACCAATCAAGAAATTATTGGTAAAAAGGAAACACCTGTCAGAGAAGTTGTCAATAAGGCAGCTTCATTTTTGCCGATGCAACGATTATGCTGCAGTCTTGTGGTCAAAGGAAATGATCTTTCCGGTATTTATATCGGCACACCGGAACAAGCTTTTTCTGCTGCTGCGGATTTATCAGATAAAATTCATATTACTTACAAACCAGAGCCTTTTAAAAGTGTACTTTCATGTGCGCCAACGATGTACGATGACATTTGGACTGGCGGCAAATGTATGTATAAACTGGAGCCGGTTGTGGCTGATGGAGGAGAGCTGATAATTTATGCGCCTCACATCACAAAAATTTCTGTAAGTCATGGAGAAATAATAGAAAAGATCGGCTATCATGTTCGGGATTATTTTGTAAAACAGATGGATAAATTTAAGGATATCCCGGCAGGTGTTATGGCACATTCTACTCATGTTAAAGGCATTGGCAGTTATGAAAATGAAAAGGAAAAACCAAGAATTAAAGTAACTCTATCAACTCAAATTCCAAGAGAAGTTTGCGACAGAATAAATTTAGGTTATTATGATCCTCAAAAAATAAATACAAATGAATGGAAAAACCGTGAGGATGAGGGGATTCTTTTGGTTGAAAAGGCTGGGGAGATTCTTTATCGGTTGGATGATTAAATAGCGCCTAAAAAGTAATTTTATTGCACAATGAAATAATTACCATTATGGAGTACTGGATTGATGGAGTATTGGATTGATGATGATTGGCTTCCATAATCCATTTTTAACATAGATAATGCAAAAGAATAATAAATTGCCACCAAGATTATTTTACCTGTAGGGTACACGAAGGACACTAATAAACACAAAGAATAAAATTGTAAATTAATTCTTTGTGTCTTAGTGCCTTGGTGGCTATCACATTTTTTGGGTTTAAAATATATTCAATAATTTTACACGGCCATAAAACAATTTTATTATTTTTACGTCAAAACTAATGAAGCAACAGTAAAAATTCACAAAATAAGGAGTAGAAAAATGAAAACGCGAATATTAATTCCGGGAATTACACTGATTATGCTCTTTAGTTTTAGTCAGGTTTTTGCACAAGAAAATTTCACAATAGTTGCTCCGACTTCCGAAGTCGCTGAATGGTTGGACTTGAATGCTGTGGCTGAATTATTCAAAGATGCTGAAACTATCGAAGATTTCGAGAGGGATCTAAACGATCCTGACATTGGCATTAATAATCTTGATTTGGATGAAGATGGTTATGTCGATTATATCCGGGTTGTTGAACAGGTTACTGAGCACACACATCTAATAATACTTCAGGTGCTTCTCGGCGAAAATGAATTCCAGGACATTGCGACGATTGAAATCGAGAGATCAGATGACGACGATTACCAGATGCAGGTTCATGGCAACGAAGTTTTTTACGGCAATGATTACTACATAGCGCCGACTTATGTCCATATTTACAGGTGGCCCATTATTACTTGGATTTACAGACCTGTTTATAGACCCTACAGGTCAGCTTTTTATTTTGACTATTATCCACGGTGGTGGAAACCATATCGTCCGGTGACTCGTCATGTTTATCATACGCGTACAGTCAGGTACACCAGGAGAGCCACTTTTGAAGTCAGCAGGGTCAGTCGCGTTAAAACTGTTCACAGGGTCAATTATAAACCCCGATCTTCAACATTGGTAAAAAAGAATGTTACAGTTATTCATTCCAAACCGGGAAATAAGACGGTAAAGAAAGTTATCAGAAAACCCAGAGCAGATAACAAAGTAGCACCAGTGAAAAGGACTTATAAAAGAACTCCTGATAAGACAAGAAGTAAAACAACCGTGAGAAGTTCTAATAAAGTTCCGAATAAAAGAGTAAAGAAGACGACGATAAAATCATCCACAAGAAAAGCCAGACCAAGTGGGAAAACAACCACTGTCAAAAAAAGTGTTAAGAGAAGTGGAAACAAAACATCCGCCAAGGTATCGGTAAATCGGAAAGTGAAAAAACCGACAAAGTCAAAATCTATTAAAAAATCATCTGTTAAAAAAAGTAATAAAACTTCAGGTGGTAAAAAGAAAAAGATAAATAAATAAAGGCAGCAATATTTGAGACATTTTAAGAAAGGGCAGCGTTGGATCAGCGAAATGGAACCGGAATTAGGGCTGGGAATAGTTTCAGAGGTGGAACAAAGATTTGTCCGTATTCTGTTCCCGGCTTCTGATTGTGAACGATTATATGCAAAGTCTTCCGCTCCCATAAAGAGAGTTGAGTTTAAAGTAAATGATGTTATTAAATCTCGTTCCGGACTTAATTTAAGAATCGAGTCCATAAAAGATGAAGACGGTATTTTTATATACTTAGGTAAAGATGAAAAAATCCCTGAAAATGAACTTAGTGATAGCATTAGTTTCACAACAGCAAAAGACCGCCTGTTAAATGGTTTATTTGAAAATAATTTTTCTTTTGACATACGACATCGTGCATTAAAATTTCAACATTTGATGCGAAAGTCCAATGTGCGTGGTTTTGTTGGCGGTCGTATTGATTTAATTCCCCATCAATTTTATGTTGCTCACGAAGTTGCCTCCCGCCAGATTCCCCGGGTTCTTTTATCAGATGAAGTTGGTTTAGGAAAAACAATTGAAGCCTGTCTTATTTTGCACCGCCTGCTTATCATTGGCAGAATACGTCGTGTGCTTGTTATTGTGCCTCATTCCCTGGTACATCAATGGTTCATCGAATTATTAAGACGTTTCAACCTGGTATTTCGTATTTTTGATGAAGAATATTGTGAGTCGATAATCGAATCAGACATGAAGGCTAATCCGTTTCTTGAAGACCAGTTGGGCATTTGTAGTGTAAATTTTTTGAGTTCCTCTGATTTATGGACAAAGCATGTTTTTTATGCTGGTTGGGATATGGTGGTATTTGATGAAGCCCACCATCTGACTGAAGGAAGCGCTGAATATATTTTAGCCAAACAACTCAGTGAGGTTTCAAAAGGACTGATGCTGTTGACAGCCACACCGGAACAACTTGGCTTACGAAGTCATTTTGCGCGTCTCCATTTGCTTGACCCTGATCGTTATTATGATTACAATGTTTTCGAAAAAGAAGAACAAAATTATCAAAATATTGCAGAGATAACAAATAAGCTATTGGATGAAGAAAAAATCACCGACGATGATATTAAAAAACTAAAAAAAATCTTACCCGGTAAATTAACAAATAGTGGGAAGCATCTTTCGCATTCTTTTCATAAAAATAAAAAAAATCAACACCAATTTATAGAAAATTTACTTGATTGTTATGGCGTAGGCAGGGCGGTTTTCAGGAACACCCGGTCAGCAATTGCTGGCTTCCCAAAAAGAATAGCTCATATTATTCCATTGGAGACGAGTGAAAAGAATCTGAAAGAATATAAATTTGAGTTTGAAAATGATTTTTTTGTCGAACCGGATAGTATTACTTATGATTTTGAAAATGATCCAAGAGTCAATTGGATTGTGCAATTTTTAAAACAACACAAAAAAGAAAAAGTGCTCTTGATCTGTACCTCGCTTGAGAAAGTTAAGGCGATTGAAGAGTCTTTGCGAAATAAAATAAAAGTCAATATTGTTTTGTTTCATGAACAGCTTACGCTTTTACAAAGGGATAGAAATGCGGCGTGGTTCGCAAAAAGAGATGGCGCCCAAATACTTATTTGTTCAGAGATCGGCAGTGAAGGACGCAATTTCCAGTTTGCTCACCATCTTATTCTATTTGATTTACCAATGGATCCCGAACTCCTCGAACAGAGAATCGGCAGACTCGACAGAATTGGACAAAAAAATGACATCCATATTCATGTTCCTTATCTCAAGGGAAGTGAAAATGAAATAATAGTAAAATGGTATCACGACGGTCTAAATGGATTTGAAATAAATGTGCCTGGAGTTTATCAAATTTATCAGAAAATGGGGGAGAGGGTCAAAGACCTGGCGCTAAATAAAAAAACTTCAAAACTCAGTAGCCTTTTAAAATTTACACAAATAAGCTGTGCTGAAATCGCGAACCAACTCGAAAAAGGCAGGGATCGATTGTTGGAGCTAAATTCGTTTCGTCCTCAAATAGCAGATGAATTAATAGAGGAAGTCACTGTCAATGACAAAAATAAATTGCTTGATAAATTTATGCTAAACATTTTCCACATATTCGGTATTCATACAGATGAAGTCAAATCCCGAACATACAAACTTAATTTGGACTTACTGACCACCCCTGAATTCCCTCTTCCTGCACACCATTTAAACAAGATCGTAGTAACTTTCGATAGAAAAATGGCAATTACGAATGAAAATATTGAATTCCTAACTTGGGATCATCCAACAGTTATTGGCGCCATTGATTTAATTTTGGGATCGGAAAAAGGGAATTCCACAGTGGCTGAAATGAAAGACGATGATTTTTCCGGCATCTTATTAGAAGCGATTTTTGTTCTGGAATGTGTGGCGCCAAAGAATTTGAACATCGATCAATTTTTACCACCGACGCCCATCCGCGTTCTTGTAAGTCATTCACTTGAAAATAAAACTGAAACCTATCCGGAACAGAAAATTGTAAGAAAATTAAAAAATGTTCAGGATAAAAATGTTTTAGACCATCCTAAAATCAAGCAGGAATTATTTCCAAAAATGCTGGAAACGTGTCAAAAAATAGCTGAAAGCCAAACTCATGAAATTATTAAGAGTGGACTGCACCAAGTTGAAAATAAGCTAACAAAAGAAAAACAACGTCTGATCGAGTTGAAAAAAGTGAATGCGAATATTAAAAAAGAAGATATTTTATCCTGCCAACAAGAAATAAATCATTCCAGGGAATCTATTAAATCAGCCCGATTGCGTTTGGATGCGTTGCGTTTTATCAGTTCAGACAATTGAGAAATTGTTTTAGAAAATAAAGGGTGTTAATTAAAATTTATTTAAACACGCTTTATTAAAAGTCAGGTTAAAAAAATTTAATTGAAACTGTTGGGTAAAGTGAAGTTCACTTAAAAGGATTTAATGAGAGATGATACAAATAATAAATTTTAAATTTGACATCATTATAATGAGTGTTTTACTACTTTTCCTTTTTATAAACGCCCCTATTCCTGCAATTAATCAAGAAATTGGCTTTGTTGCTACCCCTGACTCCCATGCAACAAATATTGCAAAAGAAATATTATCAAAAGGTGGCAATGCTATCGATGCCGGCGTTGCAGCGATGTTTACATTAGCTGTTGTTGAACCATTTTCAACAGGTTTGGGCGGCGGGGGAATTTTAATTGTTTATGATAATAAAAAAAATGAAACCAAAGTAATTGATTTCCGGGAAGCCGCTCCTTTAAATATCGATGCAAGGATTTATTATCAAAGCAAGAAAGATTTTGAATTTTCTACATCGAAAGGTTGGGGATCAATCTGTGTTCCCGGAATGGTGGCAGGAGCAAATAAAGCTATACAAACTTTTGGCACAAAATCTTTTGATCAAATATTAAATCCTGTTATTGAACTGGCTGAAAATGGTTTTTCTGTAAGCGAATCACTCAGCAAATTGTTAACAAGATATTATAATTTTCTTGAGGCAGATAAAAATAGCTTTGAGTTATTTTTTCCCAATTGGCTGCCCCTGAATAAGGGCGAGATAATGAGGAGAGAAAATTTTGCCCTGACTTTTAAATTGTTGGCTGACCAGGGAGCTGACATATTTTACCGTGGTGAAATTGCAGATAAAATAGTCCAACAAATGCAAATGAATAAAGGACTGATAGTATCTTCTGATCTTTCCGAATACCAGGTTGAATTAAAACAGACAGTCAAACAATCTTATAAAACGTATGAGATTCACACGGCTCCACCGCCAAGCAGCGCAGGGGTGGCAATTTTAGATCTGTTAAAAATATTAGAAAAATACGATCTCCAAAAATTTCCACTCAATAGTGGACAATATATCCACCTTTTTGTTGAAGCATGTAAATTAGTGTTTGAGGATAGGTCAAAATATTTGTCAGACGGAATTGATAATTCAACAACAAATTATGGATTTCCGGTTTCTGATAAACATATAACCAGGGCGTCAAAGTTGATTGATTCTTTAAAAGTGCGATCAAATGAAAACATCGTGGTTACGCATAACGATATAAGCAATGGTGCACACATTTCCATCATCGATAAATTCGGAAATGCGGTGGCAATTTCATTATCATTGAATGGTAATTTTGGTTCGGGAATAACATTAGAGAACTATAGTATTCTGTTCAATAATGCAATGAATAATTTTTCACGGGAAGCAAATAATAAAATTTCAATTAAAGCGGGCAGGAGACCGCCGATATCGTTAGCGCCAACTTTTTTAATGCTCAATCAAAAGCCGTACCTGGTTATTGGAGGAAGTGGGGGAGAGCGTCTAATATCTACCCTGGCGCAGATCATTATTAATATCGTAGAATTCAAATTATCTTTAGATGAAGCAATTTCATCACCCAGATTTTATTATAATTATTATGATCACACCATCGAAATGGAATCAAGGATCGATTCCGATTCAATTGAGTATTTAAAAAGATTGGGTCATAAAGTCAAATTGAAAAATGCTTACGATGTTTATTTTGGCAATATTCAAGCTTTGCTTTATAATTTGAATCAACAAAATTATCAATTTATGAATGATATGCGGAAAGAAGGGGTTGTTTTTTTTAATTGAGCGGTGGAACGAAAAATTGCTAATTTGGTAATAGGGTTATTGGGTAATTTGGGAAATGGTAATAGTTCACCACCTTAACGAATGCTGTCATTCCGGTACCACAGGCATTCCCTACGGTCACATGTTTTTAGCCGGAATCTCCTGATGATTTATACTGTTTGCAAAAAATAAACGCCCAAAAATTGTATTACAGAGATTCCGGCATTCCGCTTCGCTCCAGCCGGAATGACAGGTGAACTATTACGGGAAATGAAGTTGTCAATTCCCAATTATCCAATAATCTTATTACCCAGTTACCTTTTTGGTGCCGGCTAGTTTATGCAATGAAAAATAAAAATCAAATGCTGTTCTCAACAATCACCCGGGCGCATTCAAGCGCTTGCTGAATACCGCTAATATTCTTCCCCCCGGCTTCAACAAAATTCGGACGTCCACCACCCCTGCCATCAATTAAATGTACAACTTGATTTAACAACTCGTTTAAATTGTAATCAGCCGATTCAGGATGGGCAAAGATCAAATGGGCGTTTTCAGTTTTAGCAGCAAATAATACCCAGAGATCACTTTGTTGGATTAGTAGGTTTGCCAATAACCGGATATCTTTGAGCTCCCGGTTTTCAAATAGTTGCGTGATTATCTTTTGATTTTGTTTTTTAGCTTCGTTAATAATCAAATCAACTTCATATTCGATATTCTGCTTAGTTAATTTTGCATTCATTTATTTTTTTTAGGAGGTATAAACGATACATTAATTCTTCAATATCAACTGTATCAGGAAAATTCTCTATTAATTTTTCTAATTCACTTTTTGAAACAAGTTCAATAGACATTTTTAGTCATCCCTTTATTGGTAAGCGATCACAAGATTATAAAACATTATAAATTTTCTCCCATCCCGCACTTTGCGGGAAAATCTCACAGAGAAAAATAACAATACAATTTATTTTTGTGACCTGTTCCATTTCTGTGGGCTCATATTGCAAATAAATTAATACCCGGTGATCAGTTATTTTTTCATTTTTTCCATCGCCTCAATAAAGGGCTTAAAGAGATCAATCGGCACTGGAAAAATTATTGTCGAATTATTCTCAGAAGCTACTTCTGAAAGCGTCTGCAAAAATCTTAACTGCATAGCCATCGGATTTTCAGAAATTACTTTTGCAGCTTTTGATAATTGCTCAGAAGCCTGAAATTCACCTTTGGCATGAATGATTTTAGAACGCCGTTCTCTCTCAGCCTCTGCTTGTTTTGCCATGGCTCGCTGCATTTCCTGGGGCAAATCAATGTGCTTTACTTCTACTAAAGAAACTTTAATGCCCCAGGGATCAGTGTGGTGATCAATTATTCCTTGCAATTCAAGGTTGATTTTATCCCGTTCAGAGAGTAATTCGTCAAGTTCAGCCTGCCCTAAAATGCTGCGCAGAGTGGTTTGAGATAATTGTGATGTTGCGAAAAGATAATCTTCCACTTCCACGATTGCCTTTGCCGGATCAATCACGCGGAAGTAAAGTACAGCGTTAACTTTTACTGAAACATTATCTTTTGTAATAATATCCTGAGGTGGTACATCCATGGCAACTGTTCTCAGGCTTACGCGTACAACCTTATCAATTATTGGAATGATAAAGACAAGACCGGGACCTTTTGTTCCAACTAATCGTCCCAATCTGAAAATAACGCCCCGCTCATATTCGCGAAATACACGAATGGCGCTCATTAATAAAAACAGAAATATTACTGAAATAGCTATTATAGCATGCATAACAGGTCTCCTAAATTTGTTTTATTTTTCTAATTTTTTAACAGTCAATAAAAGTCCATCAACTTTTACGACAGAGATTTTATCATTTTTTTTAATTTTTGTTTGACTTGTTGCTTTCCAATATTCTCCGTGCAGCTTCACCTGACCCTCCGGATCAATATTAGTAACTGCAACGCCGGTTTCGCCTGTGATCCCTTCTTTGCCGGTTGTTACCTTTGTCGTATGAGTCCTGATTGCCATATAAATAGCAAAGATAAAAAAAGCTGAAATGGCGAATGTTACAGAGATAATCAAGTTTAACGGCAAATGAATGGAAATAGATGGTGTGCTTTTAAACAACATTAATGAACCTAATAACATGGAAACAATACCTCCGATTGCTAATAATCCATAACTGGTTATTTTAATTTCTAAAAGAAATAACAATAAAGAAAATAAGATCAATAAAATTCCGGCGACATTTATTGGGAGCTGTTGCATTGCAAAAAATGCAACTATTAGAAAAATGCCTCCCAGAACACCTGGCAAAATAGCACCGGGATTAGAGAATTCAAAATATATACCCAGCAATCCCAGCATAAGAAGAATATATGCAATGGAGGGATTGGAAATGATATCCAAAATTTTAAACCGAAGATTCATTTTATGACGGATAATTTTAGCATTTTTTGTGTGAAGAGTAACTTTTCCCGTATCAACTTCTGCAATCTTTCCATCCAGGATGTTAAGTAAACTGTCCAAATCAGGACAAATGAAATCAATGACATTTTTCTCTAATGCCTCAGTTTCAGTAATGGATTCACTCTCCCTGACCGCTTTTTCGATCCATTCCGAATTTCTACCTTTTTTTTCTGCAATAGAACGATTATAAGTCGCCCACCAGTTGGTTGCTTTTTGAACGCTGACGTCGGATGTATCAGTTTTTCCCGCACCCACCGGATGTGCAGCGCCAATGTTCGTTCCCGGCGCCATAACGGCAAAGTGTGCGGCAATGGTAATGGAGACTCCAGCTGAGACAGCGCCAGAGCCTGGTGGATGAACAAAAACGACTAACGGGATGTTGGATGCTAACATCCGCTTAACGATGTCTTGGGTAGCTGCTATCAATCCCCCTGGCGTATCCAATTCCAGAATCAGACACTGCGATCTATTTTCTTCTGCCTGATCTATGGCGCTGATGATGTAGTCTGCAGAAATTGGATTAATCGTTCCGCCCTGAATTTGGATGAGTTCGACCTGGGATTCAGCAGCTAAAACTGAAAGGGAAAAAAGCATTATAATACTTAAAACAATAAATAAATTTGTCTTCATAATTTTCTCAATATTTTTTAATCATTCTGCTATCAATTATTCTGCTGTTTTTTTGATTACACGGAATAGTTACAATTTTTAAAAATTGACCTCTGATGTTTAATTAATTACCTTGTACTTTTTACTAATTTTCACTACTTCATCAACAGGTATTTTTTGTATTTGATGCTTTTTGAATCCAGTAACATCGGTCGCCATAAACAAAGAATTATAAATCGCCTCCTGCGTTGCTTCAACAACAGCTAAAAATAGAAGAGACATCTCTGAATTTCTCAACTCTTCAATTTGAAGTGTTGTCTTTGAGCTTCTATAGCTAACCCGGCAGGCAGGATGCGTTGAAAAAGCGATCACATAATCCCCGCTGCCATTGGAACAGAAACCACCAGTTTTTGCCAAGCCCAAAATTGCACGTTTGGCAAGACGTCTTAAATTACGGTTGGAAAGGGGCGCATCAGTGGCAACGACGATCATGCAGGAACCATCCGGTGACACATCATTTTTCATATAATATTTTCCTAACTCTCTCCCGACCGGTGCGCCATTAATTTCTAAAATCCCGCCAAAGTTTGTTTGCACCAAAACACCGACAGTGTAGCTGCCTTTTGATTTCGGTAATACCCGAGACGAAGTTCCAATACCGCCTTTGAATCCGAAACAGGTTGTGCCTGTACCTGCGCCGACTGAACCTTCAAGAACGACACCTGAATCCGCTTTCGCGAGCGCTTCAAAAACATGTTCACTGGTAACTGAGCGTTTTTGGATATTATTCAAATAGCCATCATTGGTTTCACCGACCACCGGGTTAATTGAACCGAGATTTTCATTACCTTTTTGTTTCAACGTAAAATCTATTAAAGCATTTGCCACATTAAACACGTTTAACGTATTGGTTAGCGCTATTGGTGTTTCAATTACACCCAACTCTTCAATTTGAGTTGAACCGATTAATTTACCAAAGCCATTGGCAACGTAAACAGCAGCTTTAACTTTATCCTGAAAAATATTTCCTGAGTGGGGTAAAATAACTGTAACACCTGTGCGAACATCCTCATTCTGATTCACTGTTCTGTGCCCAACCAAAACACCGTTCACATCGGTTATTGCATTATATTTTCCCGGCTCAAGAATGCCAACTTTGATATTAAGATCGCGAGAACGTTTTTGTGGGTGAACATTTGCAAAAGCCAATAAAAGCAAAATTATTATTAAAAAGACGAAATCTGTTTGTTTATGTTTTTTCATATTTCGGTTTGAGGAAAAAAAGTTAAAAAAAATAAATTTTCTCTTGACTTTTAAATAATTTTTTATAAATTATAGGTAGTTGTTAACCCTGCTGTTTTAGGGTGGGAAAATTATAAAGATCCAACACCTTATTTATTGGGAACTGCGCTCTGGGCGTGTATTACATGCCTCACAACCTCCGTGATTGGAGGTCTTGTGGAAGTAAAAAGCGTACAGGCTGGTACCCACCGTGTCAAACACGGTTCTTTATGACCCCACCCGCTAAATTGCAGGGTTTTTT
>JADHVV010000012.1 GCA_016783825.1 Candidatus Zhuqueibacterota bacterium
CAGGGACTGGAGACACTTGTCTTGAGGATGGAACGGCATTGCGAAAACGCTCTTAAAGTAGCTGAATTTTTGAAAAATCATACAATGGTTGAATGGGTAAATTATCCAGGTTTACCTGATAGCAATTATTACTCATTGGCTCAAAAATATATGAAAGGGAAGCCTGCATCATTGGTAATGTTTGGCGTAAAAGGGGGGTATGAGGCTGGATTAAAATTTTATGACAATCTTAAATTGTTTAAAAGATTGGTCAATATTGGAGATGCAAAATCGTTAGCGTGTCATCCGGCATCAACAACGCACAGGCAATTATCACCTGAAGAACAAGAAGCATCAGGGGTAAAACCGGAAATGATCAGACTTAGTGTGGGTATTGAGCATATTGATGATATTTTAGCTGATCTTGAACAAGCGCTGGAAGCGAGTCAGAAATAGTTTCTAAACAGTGATCTTCTTGCACCGGGAAAAGAAATTTTAGTGACTTCAACTATAGTTAAAAAAGGTCAATACCCTTCGGGCACAGGGATTAAGATCGAGATCAAGAAAGAATATCTTTTTTTTTCCTTAACCTTGATCTCGGCCTTGACCTGATTAAGCCATCTAATACAGTTTTTGGGAATTCCGGCTCGCCAAAGTTTAGGTAATACCAGGACATTTTCATATTTGAGGTGAATTAATAATGAAAAAAACACGAATAACAGTCTGGAATGAAAACATCCATGAACAACAGGATAAAGAAGTAATTGAAATATACCCGGACGGTATGCATAACGTAATCTCAAATTTTCTTTCTCAAAATCCCGACTTTGAAGTACGCACCGCAACACTCGATCAACCCGAACATGGTCTAACAGAAGACATTCTCGGTAACACAGATGTATTAACCTGGTGGGGACACAAGGCTCATGAACAGGTAAAAGATGAAGTTGTCGAGCGAGTTAAGATTAGAGTGCTTGAAGGAATGGGATTGATTGTTTTGCATTCAGCACATTATTCAAAAATATTCAGAGCTTTATTAGGTACCAACTGCTCATTGAAATGGCGTGAAATCGGTGAAAAAGAACGGTTATGGAACATTGAACCGGGGCACCCGATTACCCAGGGAATCGGCGAATACATCGAAATTCCTCGCAATGAAATGTATGGCGAGCGATTTGATATTCCCACCCCAGACAAATTGATTTTTATTTCCTGGCTTGAAGGCGGCGAGGTTTTTCGCAGTGGCTGCTGCTGGGAACGGGGTCACGGAAGAATTTTTTATTTCAGTCCGGGGCATGAAACCTACCCAATTTTCTATAATGAACAAATTCAAAAAGTGATTAACAATGCGGTGAGTTGGGCTAAACCGAGAGTAATAATCCCGGATTCATGTCCGAATGCGCAGCCGATTGAAAAAGTTGTAAACATTCACGATGCGTCAGCAAAGATATGACTAAAAAATCCCAACGGATGAGCAGCCAACGGATACGAATTTGAACTTTTAAAGAGCCTATAAGATTTTCTTCATTTAATGTCTGATGGTATTTTCCTTCAATCAATACTTATTTAGGAGACATTCTAATAAAAAATCTACAATACCCGGTAGCCAAAAACCGTTGGCTGCTCATCAGCCAACTGGCTGACATAATTTTTTGATTTTCAACTGCGCGATCCCATTCTTTGTCTGCTAGATGAACGGTTACAAACAATTTCAATCCAGGAATCACTCATCCCGGATGGAAGAAACATAAATCATATTAGAAATGTATTTTTCGCTTGACAATTTAGCAAAACAATGCTATAATAAATAATGTAATCCCTAGATTAAATGTTACAATCAAAACTTTTTTCTTCAGCAACTCTTAGTACACAAATACTAATTCACTAAAATCTTCTAATATAAAAGGAGTCAACAATGTCAAATACAACATTGCCAAGTGTGTTTTTTGAAACTGTAAAAAATTACGGATCAAAGATTTCTTTACAAACAAAAACAGAAGGGGAATATCGAGGAATTAGTTATGACGAAATGGGCAAAAGAGTAAAAAATTTAGCATTAGGATTAGCTTCATTTGGGATCAAAAAAGGAGACAAAGTTTCAATTTTAGCTGAAAACAGGGCAGAATGGGCAATTTCTGATTTGGCTATTCTATCCCTTGGCGCAATCAATGTTCCTATTTACCCGACGCTAACACCGCACCAGGTTGAATTCATCCTGAAAGATGCAGATGTAAAAATTCTTATTGCTTCGACCTCCGAACAGGTTGATAAAATCTCTCAAATATTCGACAATCTCCCCTTTCTTACAAGAGTTATTTACATTGATAAATTTCCTAATCCACAAGAATATATGTCATATTTTAAATACATTAATGAAAAAGGAAGTGAATTTGACAAACAGAATCCCGGGTACTTCGATAAAACAATCAAGGCAATTGAACCGAACGATACATGTGCAATTGTTTACACTTCCGGAACCACGGGCAATCCAAAGGGTGTGATATTGAGTCATAATAATATTTTATCCAATGTGCAAGCCGGTGTTGACACGTTACATGTAAGATCCACTGATCAATTCCTATCCTTTTTACCTCTTTGCCATGTATTCGAACGTATGGCTGGGCAATTTTGTCCATTTTTAGCTGGATCAACAATTGCTTATGCCGAAAGCATCGAAACCGTAGCTCAGAATCTTATGGAAGTAAAACCAACCATCATGTGCAGTGTCCCCCGATTGTTTGAAAAAATTTATGTGCGCATTCTGGAAAATGCTGAAGCCGGATCGCCTTTAAAGAAAAGAATATTTTACTGGGCATTGAAGATTGGACAAAGATATTCCGATGCAGAAAAAAAGGGAAGGATAAGCACGAATTTAAAATTAAAACACAATATCGCCAGTAAATTGGTTTTTAGTAAAATACAAGCAAAAGTTGGCGGTAACTTAAGATACTTCGTTTCCGGCGGCGCACCGCTCTCAAAAGAGATCGGTCAATTCTTTGATGCTGTTGGAGTGAAAATTTTAGAAGGTTATGGGTTAACAGAGACTTCACCTGTCATTACTATTAATTTGGAAGAAAAATATAAGTTTGGCACTGTTGGCCCAGCTTTAACACAAGGTGGCGTTGAGCTAAAAATTGCTGATGATGGTGAGATTTTAACCAAAGGGCCACATGTGATGGAGGGATATTACAATAATCCGCAGGCAACACAAGAAATAATCGATACTGACGGTTGGCTGCACACCGGCGATATCGGCTTTCTTGATGAAGATGGATATTTGACCATTACCGACCGCAAGAAAAATATTATTGTAACCGCAGGTGGGAAAAACATCGCGCCTGCGCCGATTGAAAACCGCCTGGTAAGCAGTCCGCTCATTGAACAGGTTTTAATTGTTGGTGATAAGAAAAACTATCTTTCTGCGCTCATTGTTCCTAATGTGGAAATGTTGATGTCTCATGCAAAAAATCAAAATATCAATTTTGATAATATTAAAGAGTTAGTTGAAAATCCGGAAGTAATTCAGTACGTAACCGGTGTTATTGAAAAATTAACTCCCGACCTGGCGCAGTTTGAACAAATAAAAACCTTTAAATTGGTGCCAAATTTATTTACAATTGAAGATAATGAGCTAACTCCCACACTTAAAATCAAACGCAAGGTCGTTGAAGAAAAGTATGCGGATTTGATTGATCAGATGTATGAGTGATGTGGTTTTATCTACTGCGAGAAAATACAAAGAATAAAAAAAATGACTATTGACTTTTTTAAGAAAAATCATTTTATTGGAATACTGAAAATTTTTTAGAGAATTCTTGCTACCAGACACTTTTTTAAAAGGTGGATTTTTTGATGATTTGTCATGCCCGAATGCCTGTACAGTTACATTATATTATAAGGAAATACAGACTGTGCTTCTATCGGGCGTCCATTTGATTAAAATTGAGGAGATTCCCGCCAAAAACATGCGGGAATGACAGCCTTTCCATACAAAATATAAAAAGTGTCCGGTAGTGAAAGAGAATTATACATCTATTTAAGAGGATGACAGTATGTTAAAAAAACACATAAATATTGTATTATTGGTGAGTATTATATTGATTTGTTTTTTCTTTTTGGAACTATTTGTTCGTTTTCTCGGCACTCATGAAATTGATGGCAATTTTGAGTTTCGTAATATAAGATTAAAACCTTATCAGCTTCCCACAAAACGAATAGAAAACATACTCAAAAATCACCTGACTTCCACCAATACAATAGGAGTGTATGACTCTATACTTGGTTGGTCTCCCAAACCAGGCAGAAAAGGTGATTTATATAGTTACAATTCACTAGGTATCAGGTCTGCTCCCACTGAATATTCAATATCCCCCTCAAAAGATGTTTTACGAATATGTATCTTTGGTGATTCATTTACACATGGAGATGAAGTCGTTTTTGAAAAAACATGGGGAAATTATTTGGAACGTAACCTAAAAAAAATTGACTTTAATTCAGAAGTTATTAATTTTGGTTTTGGGGGATATGGCATTGACCAGGCATTTTTGCGATGGCGAGAAATTGGCGCCAGGTTTTCTCCTGATCTCGTTATCCTTGGTTTTCAGGGAGAGAATGTAAAAAGAAATGTAAATATTTTTAGAGCAATTTATATGAAACATACCGCTTCACCTTTTTCCAAACCAAGATTTATTATGGAGAATGATTCATTGCGGTTGATTAACAGCCCAACTGTTCCCATATTAAAAATTGTTGATACGATGAAAAATTTCGGTGAATGGGAATTATCAAAATATGAATATTTTTTCAATCCTAATGACTACCAAACGGTATTTTGGAAAAAGAGCAGGTTACTATCCTTTATTTATTCTGAAGTAAATAAGATCGCACAACCTGAGGATAAAAAACCGTTCTATTCAATTGAAAAAGAGCCGGCTTTGCTTACCTTGAAAATCATTCAAGAATTTAAAAAGTCTGCAGAAAAAAATGGCGGGCGCTTTATGATCGTACATCTTCCCATACAAAGTGATATCTTAAATTTATTGCATGGAAAAGAACTTGTGTATTCAGAACTTTTGCAAAAAATTGAAAAATCCAGCGACATTGTTTTTCCTGAATTAGAAATGGTTGAAGCTGCAAAGATTTCCTCTGTTGATTCGCTATTTGGGATCACCCATTACTCTGATGAAGCAAATAAAATTGTTGGTGATGTATTGGCAAAATACATATTTTCCCACATTGATGGAACAGGCATAGAATAAAAAATATTTTTGCTCTTTGGGCAATAAAAAAAAACAAATTGATTTGGCTATAAAAAAAAGCCCCACTAAAAAGCAGGGCTTTATCTAACTATTCATTACTAAACATTTATTTCAACAAACCATTCAACTTATCCTTTGACAAATCCATCAAATCCTTGTGCAGAGAATTTCCGTGCGAATCCATTGTAACCACTGCTGGAAATCCTTGCACCTGAAATTCCCAAACTGCTTCCGGGCTGCCAAATTGTTCCAAATAAACATTGGGAATTTTTTTCACGCATTTGGCATAAATTTGCGCAGCGCCGCCAATGGCATGCAGGTAAACACAGCCATATTTCTGGCAGGCTTCCAAAGTTTTAGCGCCCATGCCGCCTTTTCCGATCACTGCTTTAATTCCGAACTTCTTCATAACATCGCCCTGGTAAGGTTCTTCCCGGATTGAAGTTGTTGGACCGGCAGCCATGGTTTTATATTCGCCATCTTCTTTTAAAATTACCGGTCCGCAATGGTAAATGATGCCGCCTTTAATCACATCCAATTCACCGCCCTCGTGTAAATATTTGTGCACGGCATCGCGCCCGGTGAACACCGTTCCATTGATGACGACATTATCACCAACTTTTAGTGATCGGATATCTTCCTCTTTGACCGGTGTATTTAAAACTTTCACACCCTCGGAGCTAATCGTAAAATCGTCAGGAAAATCGACCTCTTTTTCAAATTCACCTGCTGTTTGATAGAGCCATTCGACAACATCTCCGTCCTGATTCAGTACCAATCCACGACGGCGGTAAGCCCAACACATATATGCCACCGATACAAAAAATGAAGCAGGCAGCCTGTTTTGCAAACCAATTTTACAACACCCGACTGATAATTTCCCTCCAAAGCCCATGGGACCGATTTCCAATCTGTTAGCCTCCTCCATAATTCTACTTTCCAATTCTGCTAATTCCGGGATTGGATTGGTATCGTCGATCTCGCGTAATAGCTGGTATTTTGCCCAATCATAACCTTTGGCGCGATCTCCGCCAATACAAGCGCCAAGGAAACCGGGGCTGCACCCTTTGCCCTGTGCCTGGTAAACTGCATCGAGTAAACAGGCACGCACTCCTTCCAAATCGCGTCCGTACTTTTTTCCGTTGAATTCAGCCGGCAATTTATATTGCGCACTCATGTTTTCACATCCGCCGCCTTTCTGCACCAGGCGGATATCCAAATTTGAATCTTCAACTTGAGTAAACTTAAACACCGGGCTGCCCGGCCCTAAATTGGTGCCGGAATTTTTCCCGGTCAGGCTGTCAACTGAATTTTGACGTAAATAACCTTTTTGTGTGGCTTCAACGACTGTGTCCTCAATTGCTTTTTGCAGCTTAATTTGATCGACTCCGACGGGACACTTAATAAAGAAATTGAGCAAACCGGTATCCTGGCAAATGGGTAAAGAGCGGCGTTTTGCCAGCCCGATATTTTGCAGAACCAAATCCAAAGCAAAATCTGCCTTTGAACCGGTGGCTTCCATTTTCTTTCCCAAAGCGATAACCTGCTCCACATCATTTGGCAAATAGGTTGATGTGCGGCGAATTAATTCGAGAATATTTTCTGTGAATTTTGCAGTATCCATCTCACCTCCTGAATAAATTAGTTACTCAACAGTTAATTTGTTGCTCAAAGATTAAAAATAGTTTTTGTCGATACCTGGCAAAAGCCAGCTTGTTTTCCACCTGAATTTCTAAATCGATAATTTCGCTGTTAAGATTGCTCCAACTCATCATAACTTTTGTTAAAAACTTTGCCAGGGTATTTTTATCAAAAACCTGACCATCAAGCGTGTAAAATTTGAAGTCCCTAGATCCGTGTCTAACAAAGCTCTCAAAATCTTTATTATCAAAAGAAGCTGAATAGCTATTTATTAAATTTTCTATTTTTTTTTCATCATGGGGAATTCAACTTGTGAATTGCAGTATAATATTATTAGAAAAAATGGAAGGATAAAAGGTGCAGCTTTTATTTTCATATTGATTTATCCTATATTTGATAAAGAAAATAGAGAATCAAATTCAAGAGAATTTTACTAAACCTAATCAAGGTTTAGTAAAGCTATTATTCAAGTAAAGAAATATAACTTAGAATATATTAAAATTCAAGAGAATTTTTATTTTTTTTTGAAGCACATTGGCACAATTTTTCTGTCATTTTGACACAAGAATTCCTGTATGTCAAATTTTCATAACTTCCGCGTTGGATTATTTTTCGGATAAAACCGGTTAATGGTTTGATTAACAATAAGTTATTATGATACTTTATTTATGGCATGTAATTTGCGAAGTTTCTTCAAATGAATTCCTAATTCCGCAATCCTAAATCCGAAATCGAGATGTCAAAATTATTGTCTTGCTTGATTGAGAATTAAGATATTTCGATTTCGGAATTGCGAATTCGGATTTCGGAATGAAAAAATGGAACGGAGAAAAAAATTAGATTCAATCGTAAGACAAAATAATTCCGCAATCGGAAATCGTAAATCCGAATTCAAAAATACAAGAGTCATCAACCATTAAATATATACAAAACCTTTTACAAAAAAAAATAACTGATAATACTATATAACGCCAGGGGCATTAAAACATGAGTGAATACAAAAAAGAATTTACCTCTACTATTCCTTCAATTTTACCTGTAGTTCCTTTGAGAAATGAAGTTCTGTTTCCGCAACAATTCCTGCCTATTACGGTGGCTCGTGACAAATCACTCAGATTATTATCTGACACGGATAAGCAAAATAACATCGTGGCGATTTTAACACAAAAAAAAGCATCCACTGAGAATCCCAAAACTAAAGAATTGCAAACTATCGGGACAGCAGCGAAAATTATGCGCACGATTGATATGCCGGACGGCAGCAAGACAATTCTCATCCAGGGTTTGTATCGAATAAAGCTGATCACTTTTATTCAGGAAAAGCCATATTTTAAAGCTATTTTTGAGCCCATAAAAAATGAAGATTTAACTATTGACGAGCCGGCGCGCGTAGAAGCGTTGTCAGCAAATTTGCGCAATATATTTAAAAAAGTTGTTGACTTGTCGAGTGATATTACCTATGAACAACTCGTAATGGTCTCCAATATTAAAGAACCGGGCATGTTAGCAGATATGACGATTGCTTTCTCCAATATCCAGTTGGAGGATAAACAAGATATTTTAAATACTTTTAATATTACCAAGCGGCTGAACAAAGCGAATGTTTTGATAAATAAATTGTTACAGACATTGGAATTAGGAGAAAAAATTCAATCGGATATTCAGGATAAGATTGGCAAGACACAACGAGAAATGTATTTGAGGGAACAATTAAAAGCGATTCAAAAAGAGTTGGGTGAAGACGCAGACGGAAGTGAAATGGGTGAATTGAAGAAAAAAATTAAAAAGGCGAAAATGCCAAAAGAAGCGAAAAAAGTCGCCGACAAAGAACTGAAACGTTTAGCTCAAATGCATCCATCCTCTGCCGAATACACCGTGGCAAGAACTTATGTGGACTGGCTCGTTGATATTCCCTGGAGCAAAACAACAAAAGATAATCTGAATATCAAGTCAGTGCAAAAGAAATTGGATGCAGACCATTATAATTTGGAAAAAGTTAAAAAAAGAATTTTAGAATATCTTGCCGTCCGAAAACTAAAAAATGATATGAAAGGACCAATCCTTTGTTTTGTTGGACCTCCCGGGGTTGGGAAGACATCGCTTGGAAAATCAATCGCTCAAGCAATGCGTAAAAAATTTATTCGTATTTCCCTGGGCGGTATTCGGGACGAAGCTGAAATTCGCGGTCACCGAAGAACTTACATTGGCGCCCTGCCTGGAAGAATAATTCAGGGACTAAAAAAAGCCGGTTCCAATAATCCTGTTTTTATGTTAGATGAAATTGACAAACTCGGCTCTGATTTTCGCGGGGATCCGTCATCAGCATTGCTTGAAGTTTTGGACCCCGAGCAAAATTTTTCTTTCAGTGACCATTATCTTGATGTCGCATTTGATCTTTCAAAAGTGATGTTCATTGCCACAGCAAATATAATGGAGCCAGTTCCGCCTGCCCTGAAAGATAGAATGGAAATAATTGAAATTCCCAGCTATGTTGAGGAAGATAAACTTCACATCGCCAACAACTTTCTAATTCCAAAACAAATCACAGAACATGGACTAACAAAAAAAATGATCTCGTTCAGAAATGACGCCATAAAGCTGATGATAAATTCGTACACCCGGGAACCCGGTGTTAGAAATCTTGAACGACAAATTGCCAGTGTCTGCCGGGGCGTTGCCAAGGATGTTGCCATGGCGGAAGATATAAAAACCGTAAAAAAAACAAACATTACTGCAAAAAGGATTGAAGAATATTTAGGACCAAAAAAATTCTTTTCTGAAACAGCCGAACGCATCAAAGAAACAGGTATTGCAGTTGGTTTAGCATGGACTTATGTTGGAGGAGATATTTTATTCATTGAAGCATCAAAGATGGCAGGAAAAGGCAAGTTAACTCTCACCGGGCAATTAGGTGATGTGATGAAAGAATCTGCTCAAGCTGCGCTCTCCTACATTCGTTCAAAGTCGGACGTGTTTAAAATTGAGGATGGATTTCATGAAAATTGTGATATTCATATCCATATCCCTGCTGGCGCTGTGCCAAAAGATGGACCGTCTGCCGGTATCACACTTTTTACAGCTTTACTCTCTTTATTATCCGATCGCAGAGTGAGAGATGATATCGCGATGACAGGTGAAATTTCACTTCGGGGGCATGTATTGCCGGTTGGCGGCATCAAAGAAAAAGTATTAGCCGCAAATCGGGCTGGTATTAAAAATATTCTGCTGCCAAAGAAAAATGAAAAGGACCTGGTAGAAATTCCCGATCAAATCCGTGATGAAATGAAATTCTATTTTCTGCAGGAGATGAGTGATGTTTTGAATTTGGCGTTTGAGCCTGCTGTTAATGAAAATTAATTGTGTTTGTGAAAAGTAGCAGTAGAAGGAGAGTGGGAGACAAGGTGATAGGGAGAACGGGAGAAAACGTCATCGTATGTATTTCCTGAAAGTTGGTAATAGGGGTAAATATTAAATGTAATTTAAAACTGCTGAAGCAGTTCACAAATAAACTTCTCTTCTTGGTTTAAAGCAATTCTGACTTGTGCAGGTTAAGTTGTTCATCTACTTACATTATCTCCCCATCTCCCACTCCCCTTGTCTCCCTCTCTCCCACTCACCGTTCAAGCAACACAACCGTTTCACAATGCGCCGTATGGGGAAACATATCAATTGGTTGAACACGCTTGATCCGAAAAGCTGATTCACACAATACTTTCAAATCCCTGGCAAGTGTGGCAGGATTGCAGGAGACATAAATAATTTTTGTTGGATTTAGTTGAATGATTTTTTCCGGCAGTTTCGGGTGCATGCCTGAACGAGGCGGATCGATGATCACTACGTCCGGTGTTTCGTACTGCTTTACAAAGCCCCCCGCATCTCTCAAAACTTTTAATAAATCACCCTGGATAAATTCACAATTGTTGATATCATTTATTAAACAATTCGTTTTCGCGTCTTCAATTGCCTGTGGAACAAGCTCAATACCAACTATTTTTTTCACAGCGTCAGAGATAAAAATTCCAATGCTGCCGGTCCCGCCATATAAATCATAAACAACCTGTCTTTTATCAAACGCTCCCCATTCTTTTATCAACTGAAACATTTTTTCAGCCCCCAATGAATTGGTTTGAAAAAATGAATTTGTCGAGATGCGGTATATTTTGTCTCCAAACTTTTCTTCAATATACCCTGGTCCGAAAATAATTCGTTCTGTTTCTCCAAACGCAATCTGGGCTTTTTTTCGATTCACATTGTGAACGAACGTCGTAATAAAAGGGAACGTTTCTTTTAATGAACCGGCAAGCTCAACAGTAAGTTTTTCACCTTCATGGTTTTCCGCAGTTACCAGGTTGACCATAAACTGCCCGGTTGTTTTTGCTTCCCGGAAAACAAGAAAGCGGTAAAAACCGGTGTGTCCTTTTGAAGCGTAAAGTCGCATCCCACTATCCCTGGTGAATGTACGAACAAAATTCAAAATCTCATTGCTGCGCTCCGACAACAAAAAACATTGATTTATATCCAGAACTTTGTCATACCTGCCAGGGATGTGTAAACCCAGCGCATAATTATTTTTAATGATTTGCGAACTTTGAATTTCTTTGTTAGTAAGCCAACGCTGATCAGAAAAGGAATATTCCATTTTATTTCGATAGAAAAATGTCTCAGGGGAAGGAAGTATTTCCTCCATTTCAATATCTGAAAATCCGCCAATGTGGATCAATGTCTCTTTAACCTGGCGCTGTTTCTGATTTAATTGTTCTTCATAAATCATATTTTGTAAACGGCATCCGCCGCAGGTGCCAAAATATTCACATCGGGGAGTTACTTCAAATGGAGAATGGAATAAAATTTTTGTAAGCCTTGCTTCTGCATAATTTTTTTTATTGCGCGTTATTTGCGCTTCCACCTTTTGAAGGGGTAAAACGCCTTTGATGAGAATGGTAAAACCATCTATATGTGCAACTCCGGATCCGCCAAAAGCAAGTGATTCAATCGTTGCTTCTACTATTTCATTTCTTTTAAATTTTGCTTGCATGCCACCCACTTGTATTCAGTTGATACACTGTCTCGCGATAAAACAATTATAAAATTATATTTTTAAAAAATAATAACATAACCACTTATTTTATTAATTGATATTTTCTTTATTTTGAAATTACTTTTATTTTCAAAGGGTTATGCCCGAATTTATGCTGTTTTTTTTCGGCATTGATTTTGTAACGTAATAAGCACCCTTATAAATTTCCTGGTTTAACATCTTTGAAAAAACATCTGTGATTAAAAATTAAACCAGGAATAAGTATTAATTAAGTGGAGATTTTTAACAAAATCTATCCAAATTAACAGCGAATTTGACCCGAATTCTTGCTGTTCCGCAATACGAGTTTGGGTTCTTTAGCAATCCCCTGTTGAAGAACCCATTTTTTTTAGGGGATTGGATTAAATAACTTGGACATTTTCAATTTCCCTAATATTGATAAAAAATGATTTGTGAGATCAAAATGTGTAGCTTATTTTATCCCCCCCTTATCTTGCTACTACTAATTTACCGATAGCCTCATCTTTTAAAGCTTTTTCCTGGTCTGTTGATTTTGCAAAGATTTTGTATAGGTAAACGCCATTTGCAAGAATGTCACCTTCCCTGTCCAGTCCATCCCAAAAAAAATGATTTAATCCTGAAACGCCGGGTAAATCTTCCAATGTCTGAACAAGGATTCCCCGCAATGTGTAAATCTTAATTTTTATTTCGCTGGACCGGCTGAGGACAAAAGTGAATGTTGTGTTGGAAGTAAATGGATTGGGGTAATTAAGCACATTTTTGATTTCTAAAATATCTTCAGATATAACAGTGAAGTATGCGGTTGTCACAGAGGAATTGTTAAAATTGTCCCAGGCTTTTATGGTAATTTCATGATTGCCCTTGGGCAAGCCGAGATTTTCTTCGGTTAAACTTTCTTCCGATTGAGTTGTAGCGCTGTTTTTATAAGTCGAAAAATCATAAACCACTTTTCCTGCTTTATAATTTCCTTCAAAATAATTAAAATAATCGGTCAGCATTATTTTATCGTTCTCATTTCCATCGATGACCATGGTGATGTTATGCCCGATATCGCCCACAATATTTATCCCACTAATACTATCGGCGACTTCAACTTCCAACACTGACTTACTGCCGACTAAATTCCCATCAGCAAAATTTTGTCCCTGAAAACCAATTTTTATGATTGGACCTTGCGCATCGGTCAAAATTGATGTGCCGCCGACAGCAAGTGAATCGCGGTAACCGATGCCATGATTTTGCTCATTTGCAAAATAAATTGAAACTCGTCCCAGGTTACCGCCATAAGAAATATCTTTGGGCACAATAAATTTGCCGGTAAAATTTCCCTGACGCACTGAAACAGCGCCTCGGAAAATCGTATTGCCTGGAGAGACATAATGAATCGGAGAAATTTCCTCCGTATCGTATGTTTTGCTTTTTCGCGAGTCAAGCACTCTTAATAAAGCTTTACCTTCAAAATCATTAACATTCAATACCTGCCCGGTTACTTTTATTTGGCTCAAAGCTTTGAGCGTATCCGGTTCAAGAGATTTAATTTTTGCCTGGTAATGCGGCGCTGCCAACCGCATTGTCGGATCTCCGTAAATATGATATTTTTGGTCATTAGTGGAACTATAATTCCTGATTTTCGCTTTCATCAAAGCGACGCCAATTCTCTCTGTCGGTTCATTGGAATTATTAAATAGCTGATTGTAAAATTCCCTGTTCAAAGCAGTATTGTCCGAAGCATAAGCTAACCGGGCAGAAGTAAGGAAAGCAATGCCACCGCGTCCTTTTGCTGCGAATAGTTTTTCAGCAAGGCCCTGCTCTAATGGATCGTCAAACCTGCCAAAATCACACGTTGCAGCCAACCACAGGGGCAGCTTATTTTCATTTTGAATTCGCTCGAAATCACGGCTTTCTTTTAAAACACGTTCATGCGCCCACAATGGCGGCGCTCCATGTCCAACATAATTTATGATTAAAGTGCCTTTGTTTATTCTGCTTAATAGCGCTTCATTAGCTGCCGGTTTCATGATTCCAGAAGTGGACGGATCCTTTTCTGCCGGATATTCTATTAAATAGATCTTCTCTTTCTCGAATGAATTGGGAACATAATTTTCAATGATGTATTCAGCATCCCGGGTGTGTATCGTTTCATTATTACTGTTACTGGTTAATTCGTCATCGCCAACCATGGTTACAACGTTTCGCCAATCATCAAGAAAAAGTGATTGCTCTTCACTCCAATACGGTGTTTTTTCATAATTCAAAATTTTTTCAACAACGTTCTCTGTTTCTTCGGCAGATTGGACGGGGAACCTGCCAATCGCGAGATCGGGATTGCTATCATATCCACTGACAGTTACGAACCAATCATCTGATGTCCGGTTGCTGTTTTCGTTAAGCTCGGTTGTTTGATAGGGTGGCAGCCAATTCAGATCCGCATCCGCTTTGATGTTTAGGTAATCATAATCGCCATCTCCGCAAAGCAGCACATATTTTGGGGATGGATTCCAATTTTCATAGGCAAATTTAATGAAGTCTCTCATTGCAGTTACATCAACCAATCCCCAAGAAAATTCATTGTAGATATCAGAAATATTAACCACTTCTGTTTGTAAATTATCGCGTTGTTCTCTGTGCTGTTTAAGCGGCAAAACAGCTTGATAAAAATTTTCGTGGGTGATAATGATAAAATCAGCGCCTTTGTCAGCAGTGCGTAAATTAGCAAATGTAACCTGCTCGATGCTTTCGGGAGTACGAAAGGCTTCTGCTGAAACAGCAATGTATCGATGCCTGGGAAACCCGGTTTCATCAGCCATAAAAGTAACAGTCCCCGAAGTAATCTCTGTATTGGTGAAAAATTTCATCTGCGTCCGATCGGTAACATCATAAATATCTATTTCATTACTGGTAAAATTTGTGATACGGTATTTCTGTTCACCATCCTCAAATTGAGAGAACCATAAAAAATCTTCTTCAGCAACGTATTGTTTTCGATACTGAACTTCAAACCAGTCCAAATAAGCCTGGCTCTCCTGTGTGTCGCCATTATACTGAATCTTTAAATTATTATAACCTGACTCGGCTAATTGTAATGTTGTTGTCTTTTCAAAAGAATATAATTGATGACCGCTAAATGAGAATGAGCCAAACTGAACATTATTAAAAAATAAATTAAAGCGATGTGTTCCTGAAGTCATGCCAAGACACCTAATTCGGAAATAAACGTTTTCATTTTTATTGCCGGCTTCAGGCAGATACAAACTGTAACCCTGTTCCTGGTGACCACCTGCCATTAACCTCCCGAACCAATCCAATCCCGACTCCAAAAAATTATTAAGATTATCCTCATCTTTGTAACGCCCCCAAAAACTAAAATTGGCATCCCTGTCCGGATTTGTAACCGCAGTTTTGGTTTCCACCCGTTTACCGTTTTTTCCGCTTCCCCAGGTCAGCCAATAGACATTCTCTTCAGTGTAATGATTAATATAATGCGCATAAAAATTACTGGTATCATGAAGCGGTTGCCAAAAATTCACCGGCACGCCATAAAATAAAATGTAATCAGAGATGCTGAAATTGTTATCATCTTCACCAATTACCCTGACCGCATTTTCGATAAGGCTGTCGGATCTGCTTGTTCTTATATCTCTGGGTAACTCCAAACCACCGTTATTATAAATACGTAATGTTTTCGGATCGATAGAATTGATATCCACGCCTTTGCCTGTTAAATCGCTGCCGGAAATTTTGTAAATTCCTTCATTTTTAATTTTGATCTTAAACCAATTTTCGCCTTCAAAAAATGCTTTACTTCGATGGAGTTTCCGGGGGTGATCTTTCAACCAGTTTTTGGATACGGAATAATTTTCGATTAATCCCTGGTAAAACTCATCATCTTTGGTGTCATTTATTTTATTTGAGGGCGCCGTATCGCCGATAAAATCAATCCTGAATAATATTTTATCGAGTACGTTGATGCTGTTGTTTGCAGGTATAAATTGTAAAGTATTTATCTTGATGGGAACTATTCGTTGATCACGAACAAAAGCCGGTTCTTCCAACTTCAAAATTTGTAAAGGAAAAGAATTAGAGCTGTTATAAATTTCCGAATTTGTTTCGTAAAAATATTGACCCTCACGGTTTATAACCGGCGCTGGCAATAGCTTACCATCCATTTTATGAAAATTTGTTGAAAGAATACTGGATTTAACTTCGGCATTAAGCGGGATACCGATGTTCACAATTTTTATCGGAACCAGTGGTTCACCCGGTTCACCGGATAATCTTGTCCGGTTGTTATTTATTCTAAAATATTTTTCATTCTTTAGCTCGACCGTGTCGATGAAATCAATTGTTGGCTCATAAAGAATGGTAACACCGTTACTTGTTGATTCAACAATTTTTAAATTTTCTTTTCCAAATATTTCTGCTGATGTTACCAAAAATAATATTATAAAAATTGTGTATTGCATGTGGTTTCTTTTCAATTCTTTCATTTCAGTTGAACTCCATTTCAGTTTATACTAATCTTAAAGTGGTTTTGGTATTCATATTTAAAAATTGATTTTGGAGTGATGCGCAATCCATAAACAAGCTGTCCAAGAACTTGATTTTTCAGTTAAATTTGATGGGCTAAAGCCCATGCTTCTAGTGGTTGTTAAATCCCCGCCATAAATGACGGGGTTAGTCAATTGATATTATGGTAGTTAATAACCATGACTATCCCCACCCTTCAGGGTGGGGTTTAAACAACTCATAACTTTCTGGGGCTTTTAGCCCCAAAATTTAAGCAGTAACCAAGTTCTTGGACAGCTTGTAAAAGGATTACATTCCAAAAGATAACACTCAAAACCACTTTTGTATTTAAAACCTTAGTAACAAGCAAAATCTAAAAGTACCATAACCTTATTACCTTATTTGACGAAAATAATAAGGTAATAAGGTTAAAATGTGTGGTTTATTATTATTTACTAAGGTTGAAAAGACCAAAAATAAGGTTTCAAAGATATTTAGCATTATAAACAATTTTTATATCTGATACTGGTGAACGATTAAGAAAATATTAATTTTTTGTGGTAACTCATAAATATTCACTACCTTGCGTCTCTGCGTCTTTGTGGTGAAAGAATTATTCATGTTAAAGAAAATCACCTAACAACAACACACTTTTGTATTTCATGCCTGAACAGACGCTGAGTTCCATTTGAACTGCGGGCAGATAGTTTATATAAATAGACACCATTTGCCAAAAGATCCTGATCCTGATCTAATCCATCCCAATAAAAATGGTTAAAACCCGAAAGCGCCTGCAAATTATTGATTGTACGGATCAATCTGCCTGATAGCGTATAAATTTTAATTTCAACATTACTATCCAAATTGATCCAAAACGTAAATTCAGTCCCATCGGAAAATGGATTGGGATAATTCAATAAATCGCGGATCACCAGTTGATCGTCTGCAACAACTGTAAAATTTGTTTCAGTAAAAGAAGAATTATTGTTATTATCCCATGCCTTAATCCTGATTTCATGGCTTCCTTCATTAATATTCATCATGGGATAACGTATTTTGCCAACCGTATAGCTATCCAAATCGTACTGAAAATAATCTGTCACGTCAATTTTTTCGTTATCATCTAACATTAAAATAATTTTATGCCCAATATCCCCGGCGATATTAATGCCGCTTATTTTATCTTCAATTTTTATTTCTAATTCTGAATTGGGGGATACTAAACCGCCCGGCAAAAAATTTATACCAGTGAAGCCAATATTTATAAGCGGACCTTGTTTGTCAACAAAGTTGGTTTCTGTGCCACCCACTGGAATCCCATCAACAAATCCAGAGCCTGCTTTGCTCTCATCCCAATAGAGAACACTAAATCTTCCCTCATTACCACCGTAAGTAATATCTTTAGGAACGATAAATTGGGACACAAACTCATTATTCGTTTTTGAAACCGCGCCGCGAAAGATAGAATTTCCGGGTAATTTGTATTTGAAATAACGATTGCCCGTTACATGATAATTCCTTTCAATACGTGAATCATAGGCAGTAAAGATCAAATTCCCATCTGAAGATGAGTTTATACTTGACAAACTATCCATTGCCCCCTGTACTTTCATCTTTGTTAACGCCCGGATTGAGTCGGGAGAATAATCTGTTATTTGTAACTTCAGGGTTGGCATATTTAAGGTAAGCGTGGGATCTCCCAACAGGTGGTATATCTGGTCGTTTATGTAATTGCCCCTGGAATTTTTTGCAGCCATTACCGCGTCCCCCAAACGCACCTGCCTGGTACTGGAAAACAATTGGTCATAAAAATTTCTATTCAGGCTGACACTTGGATCCGGATAAGCATTGCGGCATGATGTGAAAGTTGCAATGGCGCCTCGACCATCCGCATTGATCAGTTCTTCGGCAAAGCTTTGGGAATATGGATTATCCCACTTGCCAAAATCACAAGTAGCAGCAATCCACAAAGCCTGGTGGGAGCCATTTTCAATACGGGGAAAGTCATCTGAAATGTGCAGCAGTCTTTCGTGAGCTAATAAATCCTCATTCGCATGCCCAATGAAATTAAAGATCAGACAACCATCATTGATTTGCCTTAATAATGCTTCAGTCGCTTTAGGTTTACGAATCCCGGAAATTGAAGCGCTTTTCACTGCCGGGTATTCGGTTAAATAAATTTTCTTTATGTTAAAACTTTTTGGAATATAATTCTCACACGTATATTCTGCTGTGGGGATGTGATCCGTAATTGGATCAAAGCTCAAACCCTTCCAAAATTCATCATCAGCAGCCATTACAATGGTGTTGCTCCACTCGCCGAATTGCGGGTTATTTTTATACTCGATAATTTTCTTCACAACATTTATTGCCTGGTCAAAACTCTTTGCCGGAATTCTACCGATTGCCAGATCCATTAAATCATCATCCCCGGAAACACACACATACCAATCGTCTCGCGCCCGGCTGGTGTTTTCATTCAATTCTGATGTTTCAAAGGGTGGTATCCAATTGGGGTCATTGGGCGTAAGGTAATTTTTATAATCATAATCACCATCGCCAAACAGCAAAACGTAAGCCGGTCTTGGCTGCCAATTTTCGAATGTAAACTTTATGAAATCACGAATAGCTGTTGGATCGGTCAAACCACAGGAGAATTCGTCAAACACATCGCTGATTTTTACAACCACGGTTTTGAGGCTGTCGCAGTTTTCCCGCAAACTTTTTAACGGAAGTACAGCGTCATAAAAGTCATCATAAGTGATAATGATAAAATCGGCGCCATCCTGCCAACTGCGCCAATTGGATGGAACATCTTTTGTAATATTCAACACCTTTTTAAATTTTTCAGGGGTGACAGTTAGGTATCTTTTGGGAATGTTTGTCGAGGTTGTATCAAAGAATTCTACCGTGCCGTTATTTATGGTAGTGTTTTGGATTTGACTAACATCATTGAATAAAGAAACATCGAATACAAAAATGTTGTCCGTTGAAAACGATTGGACAGAATACTTAAAAATTCCTGTTGAATCCGGGCTGTAAAATTCAAGCAAATCATTGACTGCCATTAATTGCCGGTAGTAGTCCAGTTCAATCCAATCCATATAAGCCAGGCTGGCATCGTTCGTTATTTGGTAATCAATTTTTATTTTATTGTAACCATCAACAAGACCGGAATTAATTGTTGAGGAAAAATACTTTTTATTGACAATCACTTGCTCACGGGTGGACCCGTAAAAACCGGGACTTCTCTCAAAATATACGTCGTTACAATAACAAACAAATTGATGATAATGATTGGAAATTCCTGCGACTTCCATTCGGATTGCTGTCGGTCTGTTGGGCACAGCTCCTTTTAAATTAAATTGGTAGATCCTTTGTCGCGCCTCTGTACTGAAATAATTTCCCAGCCAGCATGTTCCTGAATTAAGTAAATTTTTAAACTCGTTTTCGACATAAATAAAATCAAGGAATTCTGTTACATTGGTAACTGGCAAAGTTGTGAAAACATTTCTTTTTTGTATGCGCTTCCCGGGATTTAAATCCTGCCAGTCTAACCAATAAATATTCTCCCGCGTGTATGAATGCAAATAGTGACTGAACCGACTGCTATCTTGATCATATTTCCATCCCTTAACAGATTTGCCAAAAAACAGGATGTAATCATTTTTTTCAAACGACCCGTCTCCTCCGTCCTCGACCAAAATTGAGTTTTCAATCAGACCGTCCGGTCGGGGATCATGCAAATTTTGCGGGAGTTGAAGTCCGCCATTGTTATAAATTTTTATCGTACCCGGATTGACATTATTTAGAATTAAACCGGCTTCTTCTAATTCGCTGCCGGAAATTTTATAAATCCCATCTTCGTTAACATAAATTTTATAAAAATTTCCCCAATATTTTGTTTCTGATTGTTTGTGAATTCTTTTTGAACGTTTTCGCCACTTTGCCGCCTGGGTGGGATTAGCCAGAATATTATTATATAAAAATCTGTCTTCACTCCTTTCAACAATATTGGTTTCCTGTTTTCCATCCAAAAAATTTACACGTACTACAAGTTGCCGGTAAAGATAAATTTTCTCACTTAATGGTTCAAACTGAACAGGATACAGCGTCAGTGTGATTACCTGCAAATCACGCATAATTTTCGGAGAGGAAATTTCTGCTGTTTGAGAGGGAAGGATTGAATTTGATTGATAGGTTGAAGCATTTTCCTGAAATTGAAAATTTCCAAGTCCATCACCCCCTATTTGCGGAACAGGAAGTATTTTGCCATCGAGTGTTTTTTTTATAAAGTTATCTTGAATTTCTAAACTGACTTTCGATTCAAATGGGATCCCGATCAGTACTGTTCTGATTGGAAATTCCGGATTGCCGGGGACAGGAATAGAATTGCTATTTTTAAAATCCAATTTGTAATATGGATTTCCGGATTTTGTTTCGGGAAGAATTCTCCAATCCTGGGGTGTAAATACAATTGTCAAGCCATGGTCAGATTGATTTTTAACGACAATATCATTTGCCAACAAATTATTTATATTTGTAAAAATAAGTAAGCTTAGTAAAACAACAAAAAATTTTTTGGTTTTTTTCAATAGATTGTTTGCCATATTTTATATTTTTTTAATTAATTTTTTGGGCTAAAGCCCAGCAACTTATTGGCATTGATATCCCCACCATACCTGTATAGCCACATTATAAATATAAGGAAGTACAGGCTATGAATGGTGGGGTTAGTCAATTGATATTATTGTAATTAGGCAATATGGCTAACCCCACCCTTCAGGGCGGGGAACAAACATAAAGAGAGTATCCGGGGCTTTAGCCCCAATGGCATTAACTTAAGACCAAAAGGAATATTATTTTCATTCTCAATTCTCAATTGGTTGTTCACAATTCTCAATTATTTTTTGGATAAATTTTGAATTTAATTGAGAATCCGCCGAAAAGATGTCGGGCGTTCCGTTGATAATTGCGAACTGCTAATTGTGAATGATCAAAATTATCACATCACAACACCCGCACAACCCGCGCATGAACCTCACCTGATTTACCAATTTTCCGGTCATAGAAAACAATACCAATAAAAGTTAAAACCATCATTCCCAGGCTGCCCAATATTCCGGCTCCTTCAGTTGGCAGAGCTAACTTTGTCAAATAATTAACACCCAGGAAATATCCCAGCACTAATCCAAAAACCGGCAATAAAAATACAATTGCCGAATGCTTCACAACTTTTTGGGGATCAATTTCAACTTCGACCCTGTCTCCCACTTTTGCAGTTGTCTCGTTCCGCGCGATCAATTCAGCGCTGCCTTCTCCAAATGCGCTGCATGCTGTGCAACCCTGGCAATGCTCACCTTTGATAACTGTTACCCAGGCTTTGTCGTCTATTATTTTATTTATTACGCCGCTTTCTGTCATTGTGTCTTTCCTGATATAACATCACTATTGAAAAGGAGTAATGGAGTATTGGATCATCCGCCAGTTGGATGAGATGCGCTTCTGGTGCATTGATGAGAAAGGTTTCAACAATGCGACAAGTCGCATTCGCCTGGGCACGATCCATCGCTCCATTAATCCAACACTCCTTTCCTTCAACTTTTTGATTCTGGTTTTTCCAGGTTGAATTTAAATATTTATTAACACGGTTATCCATTTTGCTCCGCAAATGTATAAAACCGAAGATTCAAAAGTCCCCCTTTGAAGGGGGATACAGGGGGATGTTATCTTAACTATTTGTAATTTAATGACATCCCCCCTGGCCCCCCTTCAAAGGGGGGAACTATGCAACCTACATTTTATAAATAACTTTTGTTTTCGGAGCTAAATGGATAACCGTGATTTATTAAACTTTATTGTATAAAATGAGTTCATATATATTTACATTTTTTTGTTTACCCGTAAATCCGAGTGTCAGCCTAAAAAGGTACATTCGTCCACTGGCGAACTCCAATACTCCATTAATCCAACACTCAAACCACTCCTTTTTGTTCAATGAAGTCCGAAAAAATCCCCGTTAGCCAATATCACGAAACAAAAAAAGCCCTCACAATTAAATGAGGGCTTTTTAATTAAAAAAACAGAGAAACTTATCCGAGATACTTCCTCAAAGGCTCCAGCCTGGAACGGTGTCGGAGTCTTCGTAAAGCTTTTTCCTTGATCTGGCGAACTCTTTCGCGCGTGAGTTTGAAATGTTCTCCAATCTCTTCCAAAGTTAATGGGCGGTCACCTTCAAGACCGAAATAGAGGCTGATGATTTCCGCTTCCCTCGGTTTAAGAGTATGCAACACCTTTTCAATTTCCACTTTAAGCGATTCACGCATCAGTGGATTATCGGGTGGGGCATATCGATCACTTTTAATCACATCTAGCAGACTATTTCCGTCTTCTTCTTTAAAAGGTTCATCAAGCGAGAGATGACGCGCAGATGTTTTCACAACATCAGCGACCTCGAAAGTGCTCATTTCCATTTTAGTTGCAATTTCTGCCATGCTGGGTTCCCTGCCATAAGCTTTTTCAAGTGATTCCAGCGCTCTGCCGATTTTATTAATAGCGCCCACGCGGTTCAGCGGCAAGCGCACAACCCGGGACTGCTCAGCTAAAGCCTGCAGAATTGACTGGCGGATCCACCAAACAGCATACGAGATAAATTTGAATCCGCGCGTCTCATCAAATCTTTGTGCGGCTTTAATCAAACCCAGGTTTCCTTCACTGATTAAATCGGACAACGGCAGTCCTTGTCCCTGGTATTCTTTTGCTACACTGATCACAAAACGGAGGTTTGCTTTCACCAATTTATCCAGCGATTCTTCGTCACCTTTGCGAATTCTTCGCGCAAGGTCAATTTCTTCTTCCGGATGTAATGGTGAGAAACCACCGATCTCTTCCAAATACTTTTCGATTGAATGTTTCGTCTTTGTACCGACAACTTTTTTTTTCTTTACAGCCATTTACTACTCATTAATTATTTGAATGTTTTGCCATCTATTAGATTACTTAGATAGCGAAATTATTCACATTTTTTTTAATTTTGTTAAAATAAATTTGGAAACAAATTGTTTGGAAAATTGTGAGGCACTTAAAAAATAATTATTCTTTTCCATCAAGTTCACACAAATCGTTACGGAAAAGATGATTAAATATTAAAAATAAAATAACCATTAATACTGGGGAGATCCATATCTATCCGACATACGACTCTGACGACGGATAGCCTTGCTATGTTTTATTCGTTTCTTCAAACTTGGTTTTAAAAAATAGCTATTTTTTCTGTAATCACGCAACACACCGGCTCGCTGGCACTTCTTCTTAAAACGTATTATTGCCCGTTCAATCGGTTCTTTTTCTCCGACAACAACTGATATCATTATTCATCACATCCTTTCGCTCCATAAGTTGAATTATACTCGTTAAGGTTTATTTTTTAATATATAAAACATTACTTTTCTTTAGTAACAATGGTTGTCAACAAAAGCAAGGCGCATAGAGCATGGCGCTAAGTGCATGTTTTACCGCCATGCGCCCTGCTCTTTGCGCCATGCTTTTATGTTAACAGATAAAAAAAGCTAAAATAAATATTTTTGTTGAGAGTTACATTTTAACCCTTAACGAGTATATTTTCACAGAATTAAAATTTACTTTGTTAATATACTCTCACTTCAGCTTAAAGTTCCTGAATTAATATAACAAATAAATACGGAGAAGTCAAGCGGTTGCGGAAAAAAAATTAACTTTTTTTTGTTTTTTTTTTATTTTCCGGGTAAAAATACCAAAAAGGCGCTTCCGATTCCCTGTGAACTCTCAACTTCGATTCTGCCGCCATGTTCATCAACAATCTGTTGAGCAATAGAAAGCCCTAAACCGGTTCCTCCTTCTTTGGTTGAATAATAAAAGTCAAATATTCTATTCAACTGTTCTTTTGTCATTCCCTTACCGGTATCGCTAAATTTTATGACGATCCACAGTTGTTGATTTTTATCAAGGGGCGAATTTGCGGAGTCCAACTCGATGGTCAGGTTACCGCCACCCGGCATAGATTGTACAGCATTCAAAAAAATGTTTAAAAAAACCTGCCTGATTTTTCTTGCATCTATTAATATTTCTAATTGTGAAATTTGATAACGTCTTATAACGCGCACACCGGATTGCAGTGCATCGGCTTGTTGCGAGATGATTAAATCATCCAATATCTTTTTGATATTAATTGGTTTTCTCTCCAATCGCTGTGGTTTTGCAATCAATAAAAAGTTGTTCACCAAATTATCAACGCGCTGAATTTCGCCTGCCACTATTTCCAAATAATGCCGCATTTTGTCAATTTGGGGAGATGGCTTTTTAAATTCCCTTTCAATGATGCGCATGTTGATAACCATTGCATTTAAAGGATTCTTTATTTCATGTGAAAGTACAGAGGCTAATTTGCTCAACGTTTCAGCTCGTTCACCTCTTTTTAATTTGTCCTGAAATATTGTTAGCTTTTCTGCCATTTCATTGAACTGTTCAGCAAGCGTAGAAATTTCATCCCTGCCCAGTTTGGGCATGCGGTATTTCAAATTACCGGCTGAAAATTTATCTATCCCAGAAATCAATTGGTTAACCGGAGTAACAATCCATCGCGTATAGAGAAATGCAATGAATGAAGATAATAAAATACTTACCACAACGAACCATAAAATTAAAATTTTCATTTTATGAGACACAGCAAAAGCTTTTTGAGTCGGCTGCTGTATAACTACCCACCAGCCCAATTTAGAAATGGGAACACACGCTGCTACCATTTCAATTTTCTCCCGGTTGACATACAGAGTTTGCCCTTCATCTTCCAAAGCAATTTTATTAAAAATTTCCGGCTCCTGGAATTTCTCTCCCAAATAAACTCTTTTCCTTTCCGAGTGGGCAATATACCTGCCGCTTTTATCAAAAACAAATGCCTGCGCGCCTTCTCCCACCACACTGCTTTCAATTAAATCCCACATTTCTTTTAAATTGACCTCTGCTACCAGAATTCCCACCAGTTCTTCCAACTTAAGAATCGGTTTTGCTATTTTTATCAGTGGTAATTTATCTTCCGAAAGAAATACTTCGGATTGATATTCTGTTTTTGAAAATATTGTCTCTAACAAATCCTTATCAGGATACCTGGTTGAATCCTCGATAAATGAGGTTGATACCACCACGTAACCCGAATCATCCAACAACTTCAAACCTCTGAAAATATGAAATTCATTTATAATTTCGTTTATAAGAAGTTCCTGTGTTATTCGATTTCCCCAAATGTTAAGAATATTGGAAGTATTAAGCGCTAAAATTTTTTCAGCATTTTCCCAAACCATGGTAATATTTTTTTCCGAATGACGCGCCAATTCAATAATGCGGTCTTTAAAATTTTGTTCAACCGTTTTCCGCGCTGTTTTGATCAGAACAAACCCGGTAAAAATAATTGGGATGGAGGCCAACAAAATGTGTGATATTAACAGCTTGGTCACAAATCGATGTTGTATTTTTATTTTTGGTTTGGGCATTTGTTTTGCCGATCATCTTTACGTTTTTTCTACAAAAGCTTTAAGATAAATTAATCAGTATTATTAAAAAAGTAGCAGTGGCAGTAGCAGGATTTAAAAAATTGGTAATAGTTCACCACCCTAAACTGATGCTGTCATTCCGGCATGTTTTTAGCCGGAATCTCCTGAAAATTTATACTGTTTGCACAAAACAAGCGCCCAAAAGTTGTATTATGGAGATTCTGGCATTCCGCTTCGCTCCAGCCGGAATGACAGGTGAACTATTACAAAAATTGTACGATTTAGACTGCCACTGCCTCTGCTACTGCGACTTGTCGTTTCAGGGATTATTACTTAAATCTCCATTCGGTAAATGGGAGTAACTCTTTTTTCTTTGTTACGAAATTTTCGAATTTAGCCCTATTAACAAAAAAGCGTTCAAGCCAAAGGAAAAATAAAAATGCAGCCGGATGGTCTTTATTGATTTGATTTTGGATTGCTTGAAGCATCAATTTTTGGGATGCAGCGGAATCCATACTTTTATGGGATTTGATATATCTATCGGTAGTTCTGCTATTGTAAGCCAAAAAATTATTCTGACTTTTGGACATAAAATTTTCACTAAAACTTTTAATATTATCCTGGAAAAGGTTATTCATTAACATAACATCATAATCTTTGCCTGCGAGATTGGCTTTCATTTCATCTTTTGTCATGGGGGTTCTAATCACATCCACGCCTAATTTATTCCAGTCAATTTTTATTCTTCTCGCAATTTGTTCTTCTAACAGCACACCTTTTTCGTAAGCCAAATTAATCCGTAATGGCATTGTATTTTTCTCAATAATTCCATCGCCATTTTTATCCACCCAACTCTCATCTCGTAATAATTGAAATGCTTTTCTTGGATTAAATTTATATGCTTCCAGATTGGAAACATGAAATTTTGAGTCGCCTGAAATCGGGCCATCAGCAAAGTTGGCTTGAGTCTTTAGTATATTTTTTCTAATGTATTCACGATCAATAGAGTAGGTCAGCGCTTTACGAACGTTTTTATTTCTCAAAATGAAGTGTCCATTATTGTAAGCCAACATCTTTACGAAATGCGGTTTTTTAAAACGAAAATGGATGAAAAATGCTCCTGTTGCATTGTGTATTTCCTGGGCAATTTCATTGCTTTCGGTAATCGCAAAATCTATTTTATCAGTGATGATCGCTGCCGCTAAACTTTGTTCCGAATCAAAAAATTTGAATACGATCCTTTCCGGGTGGTCTGTGGACCAATAGGACGGGTATTCTATTCGATATATTACTTCTCTGCTTGTTCTCTTTTCTAATCTATAAACGATATTCTTGTTTTTGCTGATCGTTGGATAATAATTAGTCCGCATGAGTTGATCCAAATCATCAGGATCAACCCTGCCAAGTAATTCACCGACAATAACATCCCGCGTTCCATTTTTGGAATATTTTTCAGGGCTGTTAGCAAATGCTAATAGAGGTAAACAAGAATTCATCCAATAAAAAGTGAGAATAAAACATAGTATTCTTTTACCATTTTTATACACGTTTGAATTCCCCTACTTTAATAAGTAATCAATACTTTTCATACAAGTAACATATTATTCAATATGAAAAAATCAGGTCACGGAAATGAATATCTCACAGAAATTTTATTTTTTCTTCTGTGACGTGTTCTATTTCTGAGGGCTAATAAAAATTATTTATCTTGTAACTTATATTGTAATATTTTTATTTCACAATTTCAAGTAAAAAATTTTTTTCTGTGAAAAAGGTTTAAATTTACAAAATTAAAATAAATCCATTAATCGTAAAAAATATCTTGACATTCTAAAAAAATATTAGTTAATTATTTTATATATTAAGGTGAAAGTGGTTTTGAGATTTTTTTCTTTTATAAACTCACCTAATTCCTCTCTTAAAAGAGATGATTAAAAGGTGAAATCTCAAAACCACTTTGCGATGAGTATAAATATGCTGTTCGCTGTATAAGCAAAAAGGGATAAGAATGTTGACCAATAAAAAGCTAAATTTAATTTTTCTTTTAATTATTATCGTATTTTTATTTTGCGCCGACGAAACGCCTTATTTCCCTGAAGATGTTCCCGGCAGCATCGTCGGGCTGGTAAAAAACCAGGATGTAATCGTGCAGGTTAACCTATTCCAGGGTAAATTAATTCAGTCCGTAAATAGTGATTCGCTGACAGGATATTTTGAAATAAAGAACGTTGACTCCGGTGTGTACAACCTGGAATTTATTGCCAACAATTTTGGTCGTTATGTCCTCAACGAGGTTATTGTCTATGCTGGTAAAACAACAGCAACTGCTGATATATATTTAAAACCTTTACCCGAACAAATTCTCTTTATTAACCCTGCGGATAATGTTTCCAACATATCGGTTGATTTTCCGATTGAGATTGAATTTTCCTCACAAATGAATCAATCTTCCGTAGAGGAAAATTTTTCTCTCCAGCCTTCTGTTGATGGCTATTTCGAATGGATAAATTCCGCGAATCAACATAAAATAATTTTTCGTCCAACTGACCAGTATGCAACAGATCAAACTTATAAAATACAGTTATACAAAAACGCGGAAACGATATTTGGCGATACACTTGCTTTTTCTGTGTCTTCTTTATTTACGACCGAAAGTGTTAAAATTGTTTCTACAATTCCTGAAGATAACGCAACTTACATTTCTCCCCAAACGGAAATTTATATTGCTTTTAATTCAAGAATGGATAGAGAAGCCACAGAAAGCAAAATCGTTTTGTCGCCTGAAACTGCCGGCGTTTTTCGATGGCTCGATTCACGAAAGGTCTTTTTTAGGCCGGGCGGATTTTTGGCGAGTAACACCGAATATGAGATCATTATTTTTCCGGGAGCAGCTGACATTTATGGCTCATTCTTTTTAACCGGGCATACAATCAAATTTAAGACTGAACCTTTAACAGTGATCTCTCACTATCCATCAAACGGGGCAACATCCGTTAACCGCTCAAATCCTATCGTAATAACGTTTAATACTTTCATTAACAAAACAAAGGCTGAAGGATCTTTTTCTATTAATCCGTCTGTTGAAGGGTGGCGTTTTCAGTGGAGCGACTTAACGCGGTTTCAATACAGTGGATCGACAAAATTGCAGGCAAATACAAAATATACAGTAACTATAGATTCGACTTGTTCAGATTATTGGGACAATAAAATATTATCTAATTTCAGTTTTGAATTTTTAACAGGGGAGTGAAGTACGATAGCTGCCAACCTGTTATTAGTAACTATTTTAATGAGGGTAGATTTCAACTAGCAGTGGCAGTTGCAGTCTTTTAAAACAGAGAATTTTTTACTGCTACTGAGACTGCTGCTACTCTAGTATATCCTGATAAATTTCTTCCCGGTCAGGATCTAAATTCATTAATTTTTCATAAACATCGCGATCATTGGATTTTTTAAACAGGTCAACAATTTCCATATAATGCGCATTTATAAATTTTTCAACACGGGTATATTTAGGGTCTTCTTCGTTTTTGATTTTTTCTAACATGGAAACTGCTTCCTTAATATATTTTTTCGCTTTTGTTGGATCTTCATTGGCAAAATAAAGCCCATAAAAATAGAAATCCTTCATCTCGCGAAATTTCTTATATTTTTCAGCAAGAAGATAATCGATCATTTCAACCCGAAGATCCCAGCCATCGATAAAATGACCCATGCCAAATTTTGCTTGTTCGGCAATTACTTTGGCTTTTTCATAATATGGTGTTCCCAGCAGATTACCAAATTTATCCATTTCTTCAGCAATGATGATATTGGTAAAGAAATCTAATAGACTCGTTAGTGAATCCCAATTATTTTCACTGTGCATGGGAATTTCACCTTTTTGATACGCCATACGGCAGCGCTTGTCCGCATATTGAATATCTGAAGATGAAATGATGAATTGCGTTTTATAGCGATCTTCATAATTAACGCTGATATCCTGCAGCATCATTTTTAAACCAATTGGGAGTTCGCCCTGAAACTCATCCTGTGTCCACTGGAAATTGTTGAAATAGTCTTCAAGCACTTGTTTGAAATTAATGAGCTTTTCACGTTTTTCATCAGGCAAAGCATCAAGCTGTAGCTCAACAGTTACGCGAACTTTTTGCGCGTAAAGGTTATTTACTCCATATTTAAAAATTGGAAAATAATTTATCAATAAAATGAAAATGAGGCTATATAATAATGAAGAATTATATTTTAATTTCATGACAAACTCCAGTTAAATTTTTAATTGATTTATGAATCCACTCTAAAAACCACTAATTACACTAATTGCACGAATTTAAATTACACTAATTTCAATATAAAATCAATTAGTGTAATTCGTGAAATTAGTGGTTAAAATCTTTTTAGAATTGACTCATTGATAATTCAATATTAAAAAATAATTAATTTTTCAAACATAAGCAAGAGAATAATGAACTCAACTTTTAAAACGAAAAAATTTTCTGTGATTTTATTCCTTATTATCTCTTTTTACTTCTCAAAAAGTTTTGCCAGTTTCGAGCTAAAAGGATATGGCGCTCGCTCCCGGGCTATGGGTCAGGCTTATGTTGGACTGGCAAATACACCGGATGCTCTATTCCTCAATTGCAGCGGGACAAGCCAAATTTTTAGCCCATCTTTTTCTTTTTTCATTACCAGACCGTTTGGTTTAAAAGAACTTACTTATTTCTCATTTGCCGGCGTCCTGCCAACATCCATCGGAAACTTTGCAACCGCTATTAGCGAATTTGGAAATGAGATTTACCAGGAACAGTCAATTGTTTTAAATTACAGCCGTCTCCTGAATGAAACCATATCTTTGGGTCTTAATTTGCATTATATGAAACTACACATCAAGGGATATGGTTCAGATTTTTCTTTGGGATTGGACTTTGGGTTTTTGGTTAAATTAAATTCCAAACTCAACTGGGGATTTTTTACAACAAACATCAACCGCGCGGGATTAGGCCAATCAAATGATAAACTGCCGCAAACTTTTGTAACCGGTGTCAGTTTTATTCCACTTGATAATTTAACGATCAATTTTGATTTATATGAAGAATTGTCTTTTCCGCTTGAATTACGCGGCGGGGTTGAATATGTTATATTTGACAAATTAGCTTTGCGCAGCGGTTTCATCACAGAAACAGGGGAATTTTGTTTTGGACTGGGTTTTATTTCAAACAAATTCAGTTGCGATTATGCTGTCAACACTCACCCTGATTTAGGATTGACGCACCAGTTTTCTTTGCAAATTGTTTTGAAAAAATAAAAAAATACTTTGCGCGATAAGTTACATAAAAAATTTCACCGCTAATTTCATGATTTACGCTAATTCATAAACAAGTAGTAACTTTTCAGCGAGCCATGTGAACTATTAAAAACACAGAATTAAAATTGTAGCAGAATAATTTATAGCAGAATAATAAATAGAAAGCATCATTCTGCTAAAAATTATTCTGCGAAATATTTTTTTATCGTGCTATATTGCCAGAATTGTTTTTTGCTGAACAGTTACAACTGATAAACAAAATATGAACATACTTCTTTCAAAAATTTTCCTTTCACTTATGTTTGTTGCGCTGTGTTCAGCAGCTGTAATCGCCCAGGAAACAGAGATAGAAAATATTTTGGAAGGAAATGAGGAATATTCTGATGTTTCCTACTTGATGGAACTGTTAACCGAATTGGAAAATAAGCCGCTTGATTTAAATGCTGCAACTGCAAAACAGCTCTCCCTGTTACCGTGGATTTCAGACGTATTGGCTCATGAAATTGTGGAATATCGCTTGCGATTTGGCGATTATAATTCAATCCAAGAACTGGAAAAATTCTCCCAAATTGATAAAGAAATTTTACCTTTATTGAACAAATATCTTACTGTTTCATATCAAATCATTCCAAGAGATTTTTCATTGAATTTAAAAATGCGCGCCAGTCGGAAATTACAACAAAGCGAGGGATTTAAAACCGGCTATTATTATCCGTCACCGGAAAAAATTTACAATCGACTTATTTGCCACTACGGGGAAGATATTAAATTTGGAATATTGTTGGAGAAAGACAGTGGTGAAAAACAATTAAATGATTTAACTTCCTACTTCATCAAATATTCGAATGCAGACAAAAACTATGAACTCATTTTTGGCAACTATTTTTTGGAAACCGGTCAGGGACTAATTTTCTCCAATCCTTATGGCGCCCGAAAAAGCAGCAACCCGATCTATGCCGCTAAAAGGAAATCCAGGAATGCGCGTGAATATACATTGGTGGATGAAAATGCTTCACTTTTTGGGATAAGTGGAAAAATTGATTTCTCTGTTCTGCAATTGTTGCTGTTCTATTCTTCCAATAAAATTGATGCTTCTTTCAATGTGGAAAATGGAAACGTAACTAATTTTTACACTTCAGGTTATCACAGAAATGAAAATGAAATAAATAAAAAAGACCAACTGACCGAACAACTTGCCGGATTACGATTGGAATTTAAACCTCGCTCGAACATCTTATTTGGAATGACAGGTTATCAATCGCGTTTTAATTCTTCCTTTTTTAATGATAATCTCATTCGCAACAGATTTGCTTTTCAGGGAAAAATAAACAGTCTTGTCGGTTGTGATTATAATTTGACATTGGGTTTCTTTAACCTGTTCGGGGAATTTGCCCTGTCCCGCAATCGTGGATTTGCTGTGCTGTCCGGTATTCTGCTGGATTCAAAAGACGTCAAATTGACGTTGTCATTTCGAAACTATGGCAAAGATTTTATTAGTTTACATGGGAACAGCTTCGGTGAAAATAGCGGCAATCCCATGAATGAGCGAGGATTTTATTTTGGATTGAAAATAAATCCGTTGAAAAATTTAAAATTATCTTTCTATTTTGATACATTCAAATTTCCCTGGCGCACATATCTAATTCCCATGCCTCAAAACGGTAAGGAATTATTTGCTGCTATTAAATATAAACCGATGAAAAGACTCTGGCTTTATTTTCAGTTGCGAGCCAAACAAAAAAATAATTTAGTTACGCAATATGATCAAACAAATTTGGAAAAGAAAATAATTATTCCCAGGGACCAATTAAAGACACGGTTTCAAATAGAATATCAACCACATAAAAAAATAAAGCTGCGCCATCGAATTGAAAAAAATTGGACTTACTATAAAAAAAACAAAGGTGAGCAAATCGACAAAAAAAATCTTTACTCAGGGATTCTGTTTTATCAAGACATTCAATATAAATTTTATTCAAAAGTTGGAATATCGTACAGAATTGTATTTTTTGATACGGATGGTTATGAAGCCCGGTTATACGAATTTGAGCGGGATGTTCCCGGGATTCTCACCAATCAGATGCTGTATGGCAAAGGTTCAAGATGGTATTTGTTTGCGAAATGGAAAATCAATTCGTTTATATCCCTGTCTTTGAAATATAGTTCCACTCATTATTATTTCACGAATCACATCGGGAGTCAAGCTGATCAAATTTCGGGTGACCAGGTAAACGCGATTAACTTTCTGGTTGAAACAAAACTTTAAAAATTATTCCCAACGGATGAGTTGCCAACGGATTTTAGTTACCATTTAATTAAGAATTCTTGTAATACGAATTTTTAAAGTTTAATGCAGAATATGATGTAACTGAACGAATACACTATCAAACTCGAAATGAAGACAATTATTTAGGTTTATTAATTCTACTTTGTCACATTACAAATTATGTCACTCCCGAACGCCTGTACAGTTACATTTTTATTAAAGGAAATACAGACTGTGCTTTTATCGGGAGTCCATTGCTAAAGTTTTGTGGATTCCCGCTAAAAACATGTGACCGAAGGGAATGCCTGTGGTGCGGGAATGACACACGAGTGTAACTCAAAATCATTGTTTCATTCTGTTTATTTCTAATCTGACAAAGTACAATTAAAAGCTCTAATTTGAATCCGTTGGTTGCTCATCCGTTGGAATTCTTTAATTTTTATCTTTACCTGATCCAACACTCCGTTTCTGTTACTTATTAATTTTCCTTATTTTGTTATTGACATGAAGAAAAATTTTAATTATATTAGAATTCTTTGAATGGTTCACCACTTATTTTATAGATTAAGATGCGAATTATGGAAAAAATAGTAACTTCATTTTTGAAACTCTCAGCAAAAATAAAAAAAAGCCAGGGCGTGGTTGATTTTGGTTCCGCTCTGGCATCGGCAAAATCGTTATTGTTAATTATGCCCGATAATCCAGATCACTTTGGCATTGCGCGAAATTATATATCTGAAATAAAAAATGATTTTGCAGGTGCAAAATTCGTATTTTTGACCAGGGAAAATAATAAAAGTTTACTCGATGTAAACCAACCACATGGCACAATTTTTGTTTCTTCAGAAGACATCAACCGTTTAGGTCTCCCAAAGAAAAATTTGCAGCTGCGAATTTTAGCAACAGACTTTGACATCGTTATTGACCTCAATTTTGATTTTCATCCGTTGAGCACATTATTGTGCAAAATATCTCATGCACCAGTAAAAATTTGTTTGTACAACCGGGATCGTGAACCGTTTTATAATTTTAGTTTCCGAACAACTTCCCGGAAAAATTTGGAAGAAAAATACCAGGTATTAACGAATTACCTTGGTGTTTGCGCGCAGTCAACTCATGGCTGAAAGGGAAATAGGAAATAAGGTAATTAGGTAACTTGGTAATTAGTTTAGGGACGTGAATTAATTAAGCTGATCAAGTGCACCGAGCTAAATCCTACAAAAACAGTGCTTGAAAAAATACAAATGGTCAAGTTATTTAATTCACAGTCCTTATTGAGTAATTGGGAACTCAATAATGCTGAATAATTTTTTATTACCCAATTACCTTATTACCAAATAACCTTTGAAGTGCTCTTTTTTTGCCCAATGGACTACAGATGAATTTTTTAAATACGAATATCCTAATCTATCAACCCGGAGATAAAATAAATGGCGGATAGTTTTAATTCCACAAAAAACGATTTCGAGAACCTACAGGACATGTTTCCTGAAATCGAAAAAATGAGCCAGGGTCTGAACCACCGGCTGCTGGAATTATATTCCCTATATCAAATTGGATTAGCACTCAGCACGACCCTGGATCTTGATGAAATTTTTAACATGTTCCAAAAAATATTCCAGCAGACATTAAAAGTGGATCGTTTCGGAATTTTTCTGGTTGACCATTCATTTTCGACTTTAACTTTACATACATCATTTGGCTCGCCTAAAAACATGGGTAAGGCTAAAACATCTTTCAAGTTAGGCGAAGATATTTTTGGTGAAGCGCTCATGATAAAAAAAACCATTCACGTCCCTGATATTAAAAAACAAAAAAGGTATAAATATTACAATGATGGAACTAACAGCGGCTCATTTTTGGTCATTCCACTTTTATTACGCAAAAACCAACAGGTCGGTGTTATCAGCTTATATCGAAAAAAAACCGGCTCTTTTAAGAAAACGGAAATTTCCTTGTTCAACAAAATCTCCAATGAAATTTCCAAAGTCATTGATAAAACTTTATTATTCAGACACACAAAAGAATTATCGGTTACAGACGATTTAACAGGTTTGTATAACCGTCGTTATTTTAATGATCGCATTGAAACGGAAGTACAGAGATCGAGCAGGTATAAGCGCTCATTGACAATCTTAATGATTGACATTGACTATTTTAAAAATTACAATGATATTAATGGTCATCTTATGGGAGATGAAATTCTAAAGCGGGTTGGACATATCCTTGAAGACAACGTTCGCAAAGCTGATATATTAGCCAGGTATGGCGGTGAGGAGTTTGTGGTCATCCTTCCCGAGATCGATAAAGCGCAGGCGCTGCAGGTTGCTGAAAAATTACGTTCCACCATAGAAGCAAAAAAATTTCCTCGTGAAGAAAATCAACCCCGCGGTAAACTTACCATCTCGCTCGGCATCGCCTCATTGTATGATGATTCTTTTAAAACCAAAGAGTTGGTTGATTTTGCAGATCGGGCGTTATATAAAGCAAAGGCTGAAGGACGCAACAGGGTTGTTGCTTATAATTCTTCGATAGATAAAAACAGACCCCAAAATACTCTATATCTGAATGCTACTACCTATGATACGGTTTCATCAAAAAAATAAGGTTTCCCATCGTTACTATATTCTGAGCGCAATTATAGCGATTTTTTTCTTTATAATTTGTCCGTCTTTAACATCTGCATTTGAAAAAAACTACGATGTCCAACACATTAAGTTAAATTTACAATTTGATGAACAAGCAAAATCCATGACCGGCCAAGCCACAATAAAGGCTATTTCACTTATCAATAATTTTGAGTTATTAAAATTACATGCCAGGGACATGGAGATAAAAGGTGTGAAATTTGAGAATTTTTCATCGCTGCCTTTTGAAGCTGATAGTCAAACCGTTTCAATATTTTTTCCACAGCCTTTTAGTTGTTTTGATACGATAGCGGTTCAAATTTCTTATTTCACAAAACCGACAAGAGGAATTTACTTCAACAATCCCTGCGCAAAGTCACCAAACCATTCGGGGCAAATTTATTCACACTCGGAACCGGAGCATGCCAGGTACTGGTTTCCCTGCTATGACAAGCCGGATGAAAAATTCACCAGCGAAGTAATCGCCACGGTTCCGGAAAATTATTTTCTTCTCTCGAACGGCGAACTGGTCTCAACAAAACACAATCGGGAAGAGTGGACGAAAACTTTTCACTGGTCGCAAAACAAGCCGCACAATTCATATTTGGTTTCCATCACGGCTGGTGAATATTTTGAAATCAAAGATTTTTCAAACAGGATTCCGCTCTATTATTATGTTTATGAAAGTCAAAAAAACGATGCGATGAACTCATTCGCCGGCACACCAAAAATGCTCTCCTTTTTTGAAAACATTTTTGGCTATCCCTACCCCTGGAATAAATACGCGCAAATCGTTGTTGATAATTATAAAGCCGGCGGCATGGAACATACTAGCGCCACCACCTTAAACGATTACACGATTCATGACCGACGCGCTCATTTGGATAGAAATAGTGATGACTTGGTTTCCCATGAACTCGCCCACCAATGGTTTGGGAATTTAATAACTTGCAAAGATTGGAGTCACCTCTGGCTGAATGAGGGTTTTGCAACTTATGCTGAAATTTTGTACAAAGATTTTGACTTAGGTAAAGATGAAGCACAATATGCCAATTTCGTTGATCAGCAATATTATTTAGACATAGTCGATGAAGATTTTTTCCAGCCAATCGTTTATGAGAATTACCGTGATCCTGCTGATATGTTCAATTACATCACTTATCAAAAAGCAGGACAGGTGCTGCGCATGCTTCATCATATTATTGGTGATTCTTTATTCTTTGAAAGTCTAAAATTTTTCTTACACCGACATGAATTTGGCGCGGTTGAAACAACAGATTTTCAAAGAATTCTTGAGCGTGTTAGCAACAAGGATTTTTCCCGGTTTTTTGACTTGTGGCTTTTTTATGGAGGACATCCAAAGTTCAAAATTCATTCTCACTGGGATTCAAAAAACAATAATATTTATCTTTTTGTTAGACAGGTACAGGAAGATTCACTTGGATTAGTTCCTGAAGTTTTCCAAATGCCGGTTGAAGTTGAAATTATTGGTAAAAATGAAATTTTATCAAAAAAAATATTTACGAAAACACGCAGCGATACTTTTAAGTTTTCCTTTGACAGCCGACCGCTTAACATTCGCTTCGATAAAGAAAACTACCTGTTGAAAGAGATGGATTTTTTTAAGACGGAGAACGAATGGATTTATCAATTATTAAACGATCAAAACGTTGCTGCCCGTTTGAATGCAATTGATCAACTTGAAACGGAAACATTAGATACACTTCAAACAGCCGAAGCGCTTGAACACTGTTTGATTTATGATCCATTCTGGGCTGTGCGTGAAGAAGCCGCTTATCTTTTAATTGATTTTTATCGTCCTGAAACAAAAGAAGTTTTGAAGAAAGCCTGTAATGATTCCAACTCAAAAGTCAGGGCAGCTGCAGTTAACGCGCTTGGTAATTTTTACAACATAAAATACAACCAGCTTTTCAGGCAAATGGCAAAAAGTGATTCCAGTTATAAAGTTGTTGCCGCTGCGTTATATGCCTTGTCCCATATTGATGATGAATTCAGTTTTGATTTTTTAAGCGAATTTATTGAGGTGGAATCAGATCGTGATGTGGTGGGCAGCGCTGCATTTCAATCTCTTTATTATTTGAAAGACAAGAGATCAATTCCAATCGCCATTCGATTTGCACGTGATACAACTGAAAGCAATTATCGGCGATCAACAGCGCTTTCATTATTAAAAGAAATTGGCAGCGATAACGCAGAAGTAGAATCTGTGCTCATTGATTTATTAAACGATCCGGACCATCACATCAAGAAAAAAGCCATTGAAGCGCTTGGCTCATTTAAAACAGAAAGAACATTGTTTGCGCTTAAAAAATTATCCGGGGAAAATTTGCCAGATGATATTTTACGTAGGGCCAAAGTTTCTATTGGGAAAATTTCTAGTGAATAGGTTATTAGTTTAATCTTTTGTAAAGACAAAGAAAAATTCCAAATCACAAATTCCAAATAAATTCCAAAATCCAATATCCAAACTTTGCAAAAGCTTTTGGTTGTAAACCTATAATTTCGGACATTAAAGTTATAGAATTTAACAAAGAGATTCTTAAATTCGCAGAATAATTGATAGCAGAATAATTTTGATTTATGGTGTTAATTATATAATTACAATAAGTTATTAATTGATAACTTTGACCTATTATTCTCTTTGACAACTTGGATGTCGATAATGTACTACTTATCATTTTTCTGTTTTTTTATTATTCTGCTAAAAATTATTCTGCTATTTAAAAAATGATCAGAATTAATAAAATTACTCTATTAAGTCTATAATTTTATTTTACAATAAAACAACTAGTTACAATTGTAAAAATTCTTCAATTCAATTCCGAAATTATAGAATTGCACCCAAACTTTTTGGAATTTGAGATTAGGAATTTATTTGGATTTTGGTGCTTGGAGCTTGGAATTTTTTCTAAACAAGCAATACAAATTTAAATTAACCACAAACACTGTATTTAAAAAAAGGAAACTAAAAATTGGCACTCTCTGGCTTACAAATTCAAAAACTTCTACCAAAAACAAACTGCAAAGAATGTGGATCAAACACCTGTCTTGCGTTTGCCATGAAACTGGCGGCGAAAAAAGCAGAACTATCTTTATGCCCTTATGCATCTGAAGAAGCAATACAGGTGTTGGGTGCAGCCAGTGAACCGCCTGTTAAAGGCATTGAACTGGGCGCGGACAAATCATTAAAATTAGGTGAGGAAACCGTTCTCTATCGGCACGAAAAAACATTTGTCAACCAAACAGCCTTTGCGGTTAATATTAATGATACTGATCCGCCTGAAAAAATTGAAAAAACGTTGAATGCAGTCAAGGACTATCAATTGGAACGTGTCGGGGAAATTCTTGAAATTGATATGGTGGCTGTAACGCAAAAAGATAACGATGTCGAGAAATTTGTTGAAATTGTGAAAAAAGCTTGGGATATGACCAAGCGTCCTTTGGTAATTCGAAGTAACGATCAAAAATCACTCACAGAAGTAGCAATTGCTATCAAAGGTTCCAATAGTGTATTAGCCGGCGCCACACCAGAGACGATAGATGAACTTCAAGCTGTTGCAGCAGAAAACGGACACATTTTATCGGTAACCGCTGAAACATTGGATGAACTTGTAGCATTAACCGCAAAAATAAAAAAAAGTGGATTTAATAACCTGCTTCTTCAGTTTCAAACCAACTCATTGGCTGAACAGTTTCAAGTCAGCTCGATTGCCAGACGGGCTGCATTAAAAGACAGCTACAAACCGTTGGGTTATCCCAGCCTATTTTTCATTGAATCTGGTGATCTTTTGGAAGAAACAACCGTAGCCATCACGGAATTATGCAAGTACGGCGGGATTTGTGTGTTGCCATCATTTGATCCGGCGCAAATGGCAGCGTTGATGACATTGCGCTTAAATATCTATACTGATCCACAGAAACCAATTCAGGTTGAACCAAAAGTTTACCCAATCGGAGAACCGAAATCCGACTCGCCGGTTTTCCTAACGACCAATTTCTCACTCACTTATTTTATCGTTTCCGGGGAAATCGAAAACAGCGGCACCAGCGCCTGGTTGGTCGTTCCTGAATGCGAAGGAATGAGTGTACTTACTGCCTGGGCTGCCGGGAAATTTTCAGGTCCGTATATTGCCAAATTTATCAAAGAATGTGGATTGGAGGAACAGGTAACAACCCGTGAAATAATCATCCCCGGCTATGTCGCTCAAATCAGTGGTGAGTTGGAAGAAAGCCTTCCCGGCTGGAAAGCGCTTGTCGGTCCCCAGGAAGCATCGGATATTGAGAGTTTTGTGAAAGCGCGTTTATAATAGCATGGCGCAGAGGGCTTGGCGCAAAAAGGCAAGTGGCAGAAGCAGTGGCAGTAATTATCGCCCACCCATTATTTTGCTGCAACTGCTACTTCTTGAATATTACTGATTAATTTATCTTAAAAGTTTTGCCAAAAAAACAAAGCATAGTCTGTACTCCTATAAAAATATAAGGTAACTATACAGGACTTTACTTGTAATAATATAGCGCATGGCGTTTGTTCTCTTGAATTTCCGCATAACAAAAAAATTCTAAAATCCAAGCATCATCCCACCTTTGGCCTGATGGGATTTGGAACTTGGAATTTTAATTTGATCTATACAGAGAAAATGGTAAATTTATAAATCGTAAAATCAAAGCGATGAATCATGCCCAAAATCACATTCCAACCATCAGGAAAAACGATTGACGTCAAATCCGGGACAGAACTGCTTGATGCAGCCCGGAAAGCCGATTTAAAAATCAATTCATCATGCGGAGGTGAGGGGACTTGTGGGGACTGTGTTGTACGGATAATTTCTGGTTATCTCGAATCTGACAGCCCTGGGATTTTAAGTCACCAAGCCTTTGAAGAAGGATTTATACTCGCCTGTAAAACCCGGATAATTGAAGATGATGTTATAATTGACCTTTCCGAACAACTGGGAGACAAAGCTGGAAAATTCCTTGATAATCAAAAAAGCAAAAACCTCATTCAAAAAGAATTACTTCCAAAAAACTGGCAATTAAAACCACTTTGTTTTAGATGGGGAATCAATGTTCCACAACCACAGTTAGAGGATGGTCTCTCCGATCTTGACCGGCTCCTTAGGCGATTACAGCAAGATTTTGGAAATAAGGAGATCGTTTATTCCTTCCCTTTAATGCACAAACTGGCAGATACACTCCGTGCAGAAAACGGCAATATAAATTTAATGTTAATTGAAGAACCTCACCAAATTCGAATTATTGATATTCAACCGGATAGCTGGGATCAGGGACAATATGGGATTGCCATAGACGTGGGAACCACAACCGTTGCAGTTCAACTTGTTCACTTACCGCAAGCCAAAATCATTGATACACAAATCGATTACAATAGCCAAGTGGAATGTGGACTTGATGTCATCAGTCGAATAAATTATGCGCGCAAACCGGAACGGTTGAAAGAATTACGCCAACGTGTTTTAAAAACGATTAATGAACTGATACAAAAAACTACTAAAAACCAAAATGTTGAACCGGAGCACATTTACAATGCAGTCGTTTCCGGCAACACAACAATGATCCACTTGCTGCTTGGTCTCACGCCGGAATTTATTCGATTAGCGCCCTATACTCCAACAATACTTGAAGCTCCAAATATCACAGCAGCCGACGCCGGAATTAAAATCAATCCGCAATCGTGGATCTATTTCTCACCAGCAGTTGGAAGCTACGTCGGCGGCGATATTACAGCCGGATTATTGTGCACAGACATTTCCACTGACTCGGATGATGTGAACCTTTTCATTGACATCGGCACCAATGGTGAAACCGTACTTGGCAGCCGCGATTTTTTGTTGACCTGCGCTTGTTCTGCCGGTCCTGCATTTGAAGGCGGCGGCATCGATTGTGGCATGCGAGCTGCGTCCGGCGCCATTGAAAACGCTGAAGCCTGTCCCGAAACAGGAATGGCGACCTTCCAGACAATTGGGAATACAAAACCGATTGGAATCTGCGGGACAGGTATTATCAATTTGATCGCTGATTTATTCATCTCTGGTTGGCTCGATTCAGCAGGAAAATTGAATCGCACAAAAAAATGTCAGGCTATAAAAGTTGAAGGCAGGCGCGCCCGGTATGTTATTGTTCCGGCAGAAGAAAGCGGCTCCGGTAAAGAAATTTATATCAACGAAACAGACATCGAAAATCTAATCCGAACAAAAGCAGCCATTTATTCTGCCTGTTCCCTGATGCTGAACCAGATAGATTTGAAATTTGAA
>JADHVV010000130.1 GCA_016783825.1 Candidatus Zhuqueibacterota bacterium
ATATGTGATGAGTAATATTCCTGATAGGGATTTATGAATTGGAGACAATATTTAAAAGTGCCTAAAGTGCCTAAAGTGAACTAAAGTGTCTAAAGTACTTAAAGTGCCTAAATTGCACTAAAGTTCATGTTTAAAGTGAACTAAAGTAAAACTACTTTTAACAAGTACTTTGATGCTATTCTAACTTTAGGCACTTTAGTTCACTTCAAACTTTAGGCATTTTAGCTCACTTTGACATTGATAAATAACTTCTGGAAAAAAGTGAATACATCAATCATTGCGGTTCAGCGACATGAGGATAAAAAAGGATTCCAACATGATCGACTTTGAAGATGCTTTAAAATTAATATTATCAGAAAGTCCACCATTATCAGCCAAAGATGTACCGATAACAGAAGCAATCGACAGGGTGGTTCCTGAAAAGGTAATAGCGCCAATTGATCTTCCTCCATTTACCAAAGCAAGGATCGATGGTTTCGCTCTTTTTTCGGAAGATGCAAAAGATAAAAAAGCCATTCATGAAGTTATTGGTTCGGTTCCCACAGGAATTTTTCCCAGTGAGAAATTAGAGCGCGGTCAGGCAATGCAAATTCAGGCTGAAGCCCCGCTCCCCAATGGCAGCGATACGGTTGTTGCCATGGATGAAGTGCGGCTATTAATGGATGGCACAAGGGTTGGGATATTGAAACGTATCAAAAGGGGTAGAAACATTGTTCCTGTTGGAGATAGAATAAAAAAAGGTGAAACTTTATTAGAAGCAGGAAAATGTTTGAACAGTATAGACATTGGTCTTATGGGTTCGATGGGGATTGAAAAAGTATCTGTGTTTCCACCGGTTCGAGTCGGGATATTGACACTTGGAAATGAGTTTATAAGCATCGGCAAAGAAACGAAGCATGGTCAGGTTTGGGATTCAAACGGAATACAATTGTTGACTGCACTCTATGAAAAAAGAGCTCAACCCGAATATTTAGGCGTTGTAAAAGAAGAAGAGGAAGCCATAAACGCAGCTATTTCCCGCGCAAAATCGTGCAATGCATTAATCCTGACTGGAGTTACAGGCACAAACCGCCGGTTAGTTTTAATGAATAGTTTTAAGAAAGCCGGTGTCAAAATATTGTTTGAAGAAATATCTTTAGCTCCATCCGGTAGTCTAATAGTTGCGAGATTAGAGCAAACATTGATTTTTGTCTTGCCCCAAGATCCTTTTTTCAGCATGGTTCTATTTGAAGCGCTTATAACGCCTGGGCTGCGCAGAATGATGGGTTACAAACAACTCTATAATTCGGTCATCGATGCAATTTTAGAAAACAAGATAAAAAAAAGCCCGGATTGTTATTTAATTCAACCCGGCTATGTTTCATTCCGGAAAAATAAATGTTATGTCAAATTCTGTGAATCTCTTAAAAAGATGGATATTTTATCGTACGCAAAATGCAATGGTCTGATAAGAGTAATTAAAGGAGATAAATCAATTAAGAGCGGAAAATCTGTGGAAGTTATTATAACGAAGCAGGTCTGTGATTTGGGGCGTATTAAATAGGTGAAGGCAAAGGTAGAGAAAAAAATTGATGTTAAGATAAAATAGAAAAATCACGTTTATCCAGTTAGCTCCGCAAGCTGGAATTAGTTATAAAATATGGGTTGTAGTTCCCCCTTTTTGAAGGGGGGCAGGGGGGATGTCATTAAATTACAAATAGTTATAAGAACATCCTCCTAAATCCACCTCGTAGAAAAATTTTTATATTCAGTATTTTCAAAAAGTTCTAAAATTTATAACAATGGTTTTCCTCTTTATCGAATATAAACAATTTTTTTAATTGCAGAATAATCACCAGCCCGCATCTTGTAATAATATACTCCACTGACAACCTTATCCCCGCTTTTATTGAGACCATTCCATTTTAATTTGTGAATCCCGGCAGGCTTTATTTTATCAAGCAAAGTACAAACTTTCTGCCCCAATTGGTTGAACACTTCAATTTTTACTTGTGAAGATTTTGGTACACGATAGCTTATAACAGTTTCAGAATTAAATGGATTGGGATAGTTCTGATCTAATCCATAACTTCTCACTAATTTAGAAGATTCTATTGTTACGTTTATTTGAGATGTTGCTGTTTTCTCAATTCCATTATTGGCAACGTAGCGGCTTAATTCGATTTCACTTTTTTCAGATTCTTTTAATACTTCAAAGGTGATTGTCAAATAAACGCCTGAATTTGAAACAGGTTTTGTCCCATAGCCTCCTATTCGCAAATTACCCGGGCTCGTGTCGTTATAGTTAAATAGAAAGTGTTGGTTCAATTGGGTGGTCTCAATTTCCTTGAACTTTAACACTGAAGGATCAAAACTAAATTCAATATCTGCTGAAATAATTTTTTCTAATTGTTTCGTAGAAATATCGATTTTTATTCTATCGCCTGGAAATATATCTTTCAAATCAAATAATCTATTCTGCGAAAAGTCAGCCTTTTTATTATTCAAGCTTCCGTCCTCATATTGCCAATTACCATCCACATCGCCCAATAATATTGCTTGAAAATTATTACCAAATGAGCTTTGACTGATTGAATTAAAAACAAAACTCGCTGGCTCATATGCCCATTTTCCAACATGGGAGCTTGGCAACGGCGGCAATCCAATCGCATGCCTGGCAATTAACGCTGCATCATAAGTGCTAACAACGCCATTGCTGTCAACATCCGCGGCAATTCTTTGTCCTGCTGTTGGATTTGAAAAAATACCAACTGCTATCTGTGCAGCTAATGAGGCATCATAAGTTAAAATTGACTGGTAAGAATAGTTGCCAATATTTGATGGTCTGACAATGTAATCCGCAGCATAGGATAAATTTCCAAATTTGTAGAAACCTGAATTATCTGTTAAATCCTGATTTATAACTCCCAAATTAATAATCATATTTGGGACAATCTTACCGTTAGAATAATAAGAAACAAACCCGGAAATCTCCAAAATATTAGGACCGCCAAAATAATCTTCAATATTTTCAATCAATGGTTCTTTATCTGAAAAAAATGTAACAAAATCGTTATCATTTAAAGCAATCCAATTCTCTTGTAATTCGGAAGGATGCAGTGATGCCATCATTGCATAAGAATTTGTTTCATCATATAAATAATATAACGGCCAGCCTTCCCGATACCCCCAAAGGGATTCACCATCGGAAAGAAAAATATTCAGCTGTTTCTCAGTGATGTGCTGCCAAAGATTTTCAACGACATATCCGAATGCCGGCTTAACAACCCAATTAAAATCTTCAAGTGTTTGCAGAATATAGATAAAATATAATTCTGAATCAATCCACTCAGATTCATTGCTTCCATGAATGGGAGGATTTTCCTGTAAATACTCAGCTCGTATTAAATTTAATAATACGTCTCTGTCCACTTCACCGTTATGCCCCATTAGCCAGTTTTTCCCATTTTTTAACCTGACAAATGGATGCGGATTTCCAGTGGGAGGTAAGTTGCCGGGCCAGGTCGCATATCGTACATGGGAATATATAATTCGTGGATTAGCTAAAATTGTTTGATCAATTGCAGTTAAGAACAGGTTATCCTGGAAGGCTGGCGGATAGCCTCGCCAAACAATTGGAAGGTAATTATCCCTGGTAAAATAGCCAACACTCCATCCATTCTTATCATTTATTTTACTTAAATTTCTTAAGGAATTGGGTAAAATCACTAAACAGTCTTCAACTATTGAACTTTGTACATTATTTGAGATCATTGCCCAAAAATGACATTCATGCGGATTGGTATTATTTTGGATAAAATTGGTAGCAGGTTTGTTTTCATGAGGAGCTATACAATACCCATTTTTTATTCCATAAAAGTTTATGAAATAAAGGAATAAAATCAAAATAATATAATTTATTTTTAAGAATATTTTTTTGTAATAATTCATGTTATTCCAAAACAACCATTTTTTTCACATCAATAAATCCATTTGCTTCTAATTTATATAGATATACTCCCGAAAACAACTCTTTTGAATTTAACAATACCTGGTGATGCCCGGCTGTGTATTTTCCTTTTGCGATCGTTTTTACTTTTTTGCCTAACATATCATAAAGCGTCAACCTAATTGTTGTTATTGCCGGTACATCAAATGTGATTATCGATGAATTATTGAAAGGATTGGGATAATTTTGGTTCAAAGAGAATTTTGCCGGTAGATTTTGGTTACCCAACGATGATGGAAAATTTACATTGCCTTTCTTTACAGTATCAGCATTAATTCGGTAACTCCCCAGCTCAAGATCACCTGGTTTGACATCATTATTAATAACCTTAAAATCAATTTCTAAATATGTGCCGGCTTCTTTAATGGGGTAAACACAATATCCGCCTAATTTTAATTCACCTTTTTTCGAATCATTAGCCAAAGTAATAAAGTCCTGGCTGATAGTAGTTGTTTTCACAAATTGATATTGTAAAACATTTGGATTATAGTTCAAAATGATGTCGCAGGAATATATCTTTTCACCCGGCTCTGCTGGAATCGATAGCGTTAATGTTTTTTCGAATTCCGATTCTTTTATTTGTGCTTCTAAAAAAAGCTCATCAGTAAGCGAATTTTTCCCGATGGCAACATTTTCCGGAGACCAATTTCCATCCACATCTCCTAAAACTATCCCGGTAAAATCCCTTAAATCAGGATCAAAACAAGTCAAATAATCACTCCTGTTAGTCGGTGTAAAGTTCCATTCGCTAACATGGGATTCAGGTTGCGGTGGTAAGCCAACTGCATGTTTGGCAATTAATGCTGCATCATAAAACAGAACAGTGCCACTTTTATCAACATCCGCGGCTGTTACCTGGTCATTCGTCGCATTTGGCAACAGCCCAACGGCAATTTGGGCTGCCAATGCCGCATCATAGCTTATAATTGTATTTGCGGACATATCGCCGTTCTTATTCGGAGTAATTGTATAATTATTAAAATTCTCAAGGTTCATAAATTCATAAAAACCGGAATCATTGGAAATTTTAACATCAGTTGCTCCGACGGATAGATTCAAATTTGTATTTTTTACTGCGCCCGATGTTGAATAATATTTTACATTACCGGAAATATTGTGATAAACTGTAAATATTTTGCCGTGCCCAATTCCTTCAGGCAAATTAAGTTCATCGGTTCTGTACACCCAGTTCGTTAAATCAGTTGATGTAAGCAAATCGAAAATTCCATTGCCTCTATCAACATAGAGGAACCATTCGCCGTTTACTTTTAATGCGGTCGGACCTTCTACCATATATTGACCATTAGTAATTCGTTCACTGGCTGGTCCCCAGGGACCTGTAATATTATTCGAATAACTCATTCTGATATTCTTTTCATATACCGGTGTTTCTGTTTCGTTCTTCAAAAACATAAAGTATTGTCCGTTTTCCCGGTGGATTGAGCCATCGATGGTGTTGAAGCCCGGATCATAAAGAAGTGTTGTAGGAGTAAATGTATTAAAGTCCTGAGTTGTGGTATAATAAAGCCGGTGATTCATTGTTCCATGGTGGGAACTTGAATCAGTCTCAGGAAATCGCCCCGGGATAGTTGAAGCCCACCAAATTATAAACTTACCGCTATCCCGATCATATATCATATCCGGCGCCCAGCAGTTCCTTGTAGTCGGTTCATGAGCCATAACGGGAATGGCTTTTTGCGCGGACCAATTGTACAGGTCTGATGAATGAGCATACCCGATGGTTTTTTCATACCACCCTGTGGTCCAGACCAAATGGAATTCCCCATCAGGTCCTTGCGTAATATGGGGATCGCGCATCACTTTTTGTATCCCAACATAAGGTTTAAGAATGGGTTGGCCATTGTTAAGTTTAACCCAATTTAGTGCGTCCTCGCTTCGAGCTAAACGTAAACCATCAGTGCCATTTAATGCTTGTATGAAATAGGAGAACAGGTAATATGGATCCTCTCCATCATTCGGGTATCCAAAAATTTGTCCGAAACCACTGGTGAATATTAAAACCAGGATAACTTTTTTCATTAAAAACCTTTCATCTTTAAAAGCAGTATTTCATAAATATTTCATCACACTTTATCCTATATAATATATTGAAAAATATTTAAAAAACAAGTTATTTCTTTTTAACTTTGTAAAAACGATAATTTACAAGTTGAAATAAGAGATGTATTCGGTGCTTGGAGTCATTTTAAGCCGGAAGAATTGAAATATCTCAGCGCACTAAAGTGCAGGTTTTAATACTTTAGTGCAAAGGCTGAGGCAAAGGCGAAGAAAAAAAATCCTTAATCCTTTTATCTTCTACCTTACTCTGCCTTAGCCTTCGCCTCAGCCTTTTTGTTGTAAGAGTTAATTGCTCTGGGTAATAAAATTCTTTTGCACAAAAAACAAAGACTTTACTTGTAATACTATAGTGACTCACTTCAAAAATAATATACAAAAAAATGGGACAAGCGCAAATAAATTGTCTTGTCCCATTCTAAAAAATAGATTTCTATGTTTAATATTAGACGCCGGAAACAACCACATCCGTAAAAACTAAACTGGGCATCCGTCGTGAAGAATAAATCCACGGATCATTGGCAACCTCAACAAGTTTGTGCCAGAATTCGAGATGATTGTCCGCAATGTTCATTTCAGCGACTGCTTGAACCGGTACACCGTTTTCAAACAGGTGTCCTAAAATACCAATGGAAGCATCACCAGTGGTAGAGTTGGAATTACCACCAATGAATCCGGTGATCAAAATACCCCTGCCGAGGTCTTTCATAATCTCCTTCACCGAACGTTTTCCTGGTGGGATAACCAGGTTTGATGTTCCACCTGTAGTTGGTTCCCAGCCTAATTTACGGCTGTAGTACCAGTCAACATAAAATTCTTTCAATACACCGGATTCAACCATTGTTCTTTTCCTGGTTGCAAATCCGTCCCCATCATACAAACGGCTGCCTAATCCCTTGATTACGAAAGGATCATCGATGAGTGTGAAATGTTTGCTGCCAATTTTTTGACCTTTTTTATCAGCAAGGAAAGACTGTTTTTGCTGAATATTTCTGCCGTACATGCCGGCGAGAAATCCACCCAACATTCTTGAGACATTTCTGTTTTCAATGATGATTGGCAACGTCTCAGTTTTAACCTTTTTTGCTCCGAGTCGGGCAAGGGTTCGTTCAGCAGCTATTGCACCGATTTTTTCAGGATCAGGGATACCTTTTTTATTTACAGCAACAACATAGTGGTAGCCTTCGGGTCTGCGATCTCCCGCATCTTTAACAGAAATTTCAGCGAAGGCTACGAACGAAGTGGATTCCCTATGACCTTCGAAACCATTACTTGATAATACGACTGATTCATTATAGCTGTCATTTTCAGATGCGGTTACAGAAATAACTTTCTCACCACCTTTTGATAAACAAGCATGCTCGATTTCCTTAACCATTTTATGTCTATCTTCAGAAGAAAAGTTTTTATAATCAGGATCAAGGATTTCCAGGTCTATGTTTTTCCTGCCTTCGTAATATTTTGTTTCCGGTAGTGTTCGGAAAGGATCTTCTGCCAGTAGTTTTGTTGCGGCGACAGCTTTAGAAAAGAAGTCTTTCAAAGCATCTTTGCGTAGATCAGAAGTGGATTGACTTGAATAACGCTTGTTTGCAAAAATTTGAATGTAAAGCCCTTTTGTTGAAGCTTCTTTAATGTTTTCCGGTTTGCGCTCCCGATATGAGATTTCAACAAATCGCTCGCTATTAATACTTACCCAGCAATCATCAGCGCCAGCGGATTTTGCGGTCTTGACAGCGAAAGCGGCTAAATCATACATTTTTTTATTCATTTTTTTCCTCCTTAAGCTTTTTTACCACCAACGGTCATTGATTTAACCAGACAGGTTGGTTGACCAAAGCCAACCGGAACTCGCTGACCACCCTTACCACATGCGCCGCCTCCGCCTCTTGACATTTCAAGATCATCCGCTAACATAGTGATGTTTGTGAGCATCTTGGGTCCATTGCCCATGATGTTGATGTCTTTGATTGGTGCTGTTAACTTACCATCTTCGATTTTCTTCCCTTGAGAAACAAAAAACGCAAAATCACCTGCACCGATATTGACCTGTCCGTTACTAACGTCCTGCACGTAAATACCATTTTTCACACTTTTGATTACATCCCCAGGCTTAGCCGGTCCCGGCAACATGTAGGTGTTTCTCATGCGGGGCTGAATATAGTGTTGATAGCTTTGCCGGCGACCATTGCCGGTAGGCTCTAATTTGTAATGGAGTGCTGAAATTTTGTCGTGCATGTAACTGGTAAGTATTCCATTGTCCACTAACACTGTTTTTTGTCCCGGCGTACCTTCATCATCAACATTTAGAGAACCAGGCAGCTTGGGATTCGTAGCATCGTCGATGATAGTCACAAAAGGCTCGGCTACTTTCTTGCCGATCATTGTACAATATGTCGATTGTTCTTTGCGATTGAAGTCAGCTTCCATTCCATGTCCGATTGCCTCATGAAGTAAGATCGCGGTGACACCTGGGCCCAGGACTACGGGCATTTCTCCGGCTGGAGGCTGAACAGCATCGAATAGAACTAACACGCGATCGACCGCTGCTTTTGCTACTTCGTCAACTACTGCTGTGGTGTAAAAGGAAAAATCCTTGCGTCCACCGAGATTCCAGCCGGCCCGTTCACGTTTGCCATCTTTTTCGGCGACAACAGAAGCGTAAAGATAATTCCTGGGCAACAGGTCTTCAGCTTTGGTGCCATCACTGGTAACGACCAAAATTCTTTTTTGCTGATCATGAAACCCGGCGCTTACTTTAATGATGAGAGGCGACAGTTCAAAACATTTGTCATTTGTTGTCTGTACGAGCGGAAGTTTTGATTCAAGCGCAACAGAAGTTAACAGGTTTTTCAGCGGGTAGTAATTATTCATCTTTAGATTAACAAATTCACCTGCAGGTTTATTTGAATTTGCATTTGCGATAGTTGCCGCAGTGGCTGCTGCAGCCAATATTGACTCTTCTGTCAGTTCTTGTGTAAATCCATAGCCAACCTGGTCATCTTTCACGGTACGGATTCCCACACCGAGAGAAACATCGCTGTAAGCCCGGTTAACTTTGCCGTCTTCCAACATGAGCCAGTTGCTTATGGTATGCTCGAAAAACAGTTCACCAAAATCTCCTCCTTTTGAAAGCGCTTTGGCAAGCGCTTTTTGGCACAAGCTATCGCTGATGCCGAATTCGGATTCAAAGTAGCCTAATGCCTGAGCCTTTGAACAACTGAGCCAGCCACCTTGCAGCGCTGTACCCAGGGCGATGGCTCCGGTTGCAGCACCTGTGTTCTTTAAAAAAGAACGCCTGGTTATTGCTTTCATTAAAATCCTCCATTGAATTTTTAAATAATTGATTGAGAATAATATCATTTTGTACGGTATGTTTGATGTTTGGTTTCAATAATATAGGATATGATTTTGATGATGTTTTGGAAGTGGATTTGTCCACTATTTTTCATAATCCAAGAACTTTTGAAAATAGAGTATGGCATAATAACCGAAACACAAAATCGTAATTAAAAAATTAAAGGTAACTATTCAGCTAATTCTTGAATGAATGTCATTCTGAACGATGGAGGGGATTTGGGATGATGGGAAGTGAAGAATCTCACGGTATACTAGAAAAATGTAGGATAATTGTCGAGATTCCTGTATAGTTACATTGTAAAAATAAGGAAATACAGACTATGCTTCGGTCGCAAGCTCCCTCAGAATGACAGAATAAAAAAACACCGAATAGTTACAATTAAAGTTAAAAAAGTGCTATACAGAAATTATTATTCCTACACGTTGAAAAAGCATTCCTATCAGTTAAATTATCGTTCCTACCAAATGAAATATCATTCCTACGTTTTAAAATATCGTCTCTACTATTATTTATCTATAATCTGAATTTTATCAATTTCTTTCATTATTCTATCTGTTTCAAACAGGGCAACAATTATTTTTTGATAGTGCAGAATATCTTCAAATGTTAACTCTCGTCCTTTGCGGTCTTTGAGCCATTTTTGGGCGGGCTGGTAGCCGCCGATGTAAAACTCCCAGGAAATTTTGGGGACTTGATCAAAATATTGTCTATCATTTATGTGGACGCGCCCTTTTTTTGGATTTTTAGCGTGAAGCTCAAAATCATTTTTGCTGATTCTTCGAGTGACAGTATTATCGCCATCTTGCGGGTAAGTGGTGATGTATTGTTCAACTTTAGGACTTTCCAGCAGATGAATTTGTCTTAATTCGCCGCCTAATTTAACCAGTTTCCAGAATGTTTTTTTATCTTTAGGATAAGGCACTCTCGGAAAATCAATCTTTAAAAATTCTTTGTATTTTTCACGATAGGTTGGTGAATGAAGTACAGCATAAATGTAATCCAAAATATCTATTGGGGCAAAGGTGTTTTGAGTTTTTTCTTTTTCAGGAGTAAATTTTAGTTTAAGTGATAATGATATTTCATTTACAATTTCCAAATTCAAATTAGGGATGCGATTTTCATTGATCATCATACCAATGTCATTTTTATACAAATACAAAGGAAATGTATATGTTGTTTCTTTGGTTTGTAAACTCACAGTACAGACTTCTGATAAATATTTTGATACAAGTGTATGTTGAAAATCAAAAGTACTTTGCTGCCTACAACTTAATAGTGCAATATTATTTTTGAGCATATGTCGCATAACTTTATTTGCAGGACGACTAACTATTTTGGGATCGTAATAAATATAGCGTAAATCAAATGGTCGATAAAGAATTGGTTTTACTTTTTCAGAATTATATTCTTTTGTTTTAATTCTCTCAGTTATTTTATAACTACCAGAATCTAAAACTCGATACTTTTCAATAAATGATGAAGGTATTTCACCACTTAATAAAATTTTAAATTTTGCTTCAATATTTTTTCGACTTGTATCAATAAATAAAGAATCTCTATCAGTTTTTATTCCATTATTAACATCTAAAAACAGATCATTTATTGACACAAATTTATTGTAACTTGTGTCATCGAAATTTTTTGGCACAAAAAACGAGTATGGTTCACTATATTCAATACTGTTAAAGTCAAGTAATGAGATAGATTTATGAAAAAGTATTGAATATTTCATTTCTCGTTTACCAAATAAATCTATGTGATAGATTTTTGTTAATTCTCTTTTGCTTCTTTTGTTATTTTTTATAAATAAATTAATCGAAACTCCCTGCTGGATATCAAATACATTTTCATCTTTGCTACCACCAGGTGTAATTTCTTTCTTCTTCGCATTTCCGTGCAAATCAATAATATAAATTTTATCAAAAGTATCAAGCAAATGTTTACGCATTTGACGGTGAGTAATTCCTTCTGATTTATTATAACTTATTTTCCCTCTATTTCTGTCTAAACATTGGGGACCCCCTCAAAGTCATTTAAAACCTCATAAATAAAATTTAAAAAGTTTGAAACAAAATGATTTGTTATGTGTTTTTTTTATCATTCTTTAACAGTTTTTTCATTTCTCTATCAAAATCACTTTCAAATAGTTTATCCTGAATTGGTTTATATTTTTCATATTCGCTTTCAGCAAAAGACTTCGCAATTTCTGCTGTTACTTTCCTGGCATTTTGCAAAATATCTTCCTGGTTAAACTGCAAAAAAACATCCAATTTTTCAATCCAATCTTTCATTGTCATTGCAATACCTTTTTCAGCCTGATGTTCTGCATAATCAAGATACATTGTGACAATACGATTTAATGGCTTCAATTCTTTTTCAGAGAGATAATTTTTTGCAATAGAAACATCAGATTTTCTAATTTTCCCATTTGGTGAATTTTTCCAACTTGTTAAGCCCATTTTATCTTTTTTATGATTTGCCCTTGATATGATAATTTCTGCTGCTGTTTGATTGGTTATTGCCCAGTGAAGTTTATTTTGCACTGTAGCAAAAAACTCTCTTGTCATATCTGAGTTCAACTCATAATCAATGCTACACTCGGTATAAATATCAGTTATTTTTTGATACAGCCTTCTTTCGCTACTGCGAATATCACGGATTTTTTCAAGTTGTTCTTGAAAATAATCTTGACCAAAAATCGGTTTAGGATTTTTCAATCTCTCCACATCCATTGTGTAGCCTTTTATTATAAACTCTTTTAAAACTTTTATTGCCCAAATCCTAAACTGTGTAGCTCTTTTTGAGTTTACCCGATACCCAACAGCTATTATTGCATCAAGGTTATAAAACTTTGTTTTATTTGTTTGTGTTTTATCTTTAATTGCACCGTGCTGAGTGGGTATTTCCAAAATGGAAACAACCACTTTTTCATCTAATTCTCCGCTATTAAAAATATTTTTAAGATGCTTGGAGATTGCAGGAACATTTACATCAAAAAGTTCTGCTATCTTTTTTTGAGGCATCCAGACGGTTTCGTTTTGTAACAATACATCAACTTTAATGTCACCATTTGGAGTTTTATAAAGTAAAAATTCTGTATTTGGGTTATATTTTGATAAATCCATATCTTTACTCATCACTTTTGCCTTTTGCCGTTTCTTCAACATTTTTTAATTTCTATAACTGTCGGTTTTATTATTTCGATATTATTTTTCTTAATTGCTTTTCTTACACATAATCCATAGACCTCGCAGTTGGAGTTAGAACCAATTTTCATACAATTCGGAAGTCGGCTGCGAAATATTTTCACTTTCCCACATTAATTATCCAGAAGCGCCAGATTTCAACTTTTGTTTTCTTGGTTTAAAATATGCGCATAACCTCTTGATTTTTAATGGGCAGAAATTGTCTTGCCATTCGCTAACCTATTGATTAGCTGCCAAATTAACTTAATTTTATATGTCTACATATAGGAATAAATGTCTAAATATAGACATAAATTTCATTTTTTCCTGATAATAGGAAAAAGGTTTTCCTAAATGTGTACATTTTCTTGGTTGGATTCCGGCTTCATTTTTTTCTAAATATAGACATTTTTTTTTTTAATTCTATCAATGAAACCAATTTTTATTATGAAATAATATAATTAAAATGTTGCGGTTTGTCAAGTAAAAAATCAACAAATTTTGATTTTGCGGAATATATTGTAATCCGGTAACAAAATGTGGGTATTTAATTCACGCCCCTTAAAGCCCAAAAATCAACCTGATCTTATCAACAGCTTGGGAGTATCCCACATAACCGAAGAAGACCAATGTTAGAATTAGCGCTATAGTATTACAAGTAAAGTCTTTGTTTTTTGTGCAAAAGAATTTTATTACCCAGAGCAATTAACTCTTACAACGAAAAGGCTGAGGCGAAGGCTAAGGCAGAGTAAGGTAGAAGATAAAAGCACCCTTCGGGCACAGG
>JADHVV010000131.1 GCA_016783825.1 Candidatus Zhuqueibacterota bacterium
CACACAGCGGACATTGTTCGCTGTAATCAGGAAAGTCATAACTTTCTTTTGCTGTGGCGATATAATTCGCCATCGAATCGACTAAAAAAAATGGAATTTGAATATAGGCTGCCAGGGAAATGTTTGTTAGGTGTTTATTTAATGTTGACTATTTTTTAAATCTTTAATATAACATTTTCCCTGGTATTGTTTATAATATTTCTTGTGATTTTTGTTACTTGGGGATGAAAGAGGGATCAAAATAACAGATGAAGACGATAATAAATTTGTTGACTGTGCAATTTCATCCAATGCTGATTTCATTGTTACAAATGATCGTCATTTCAATATTTTAAAAAACATTGAATTTCCCAAGGTCAATGTTATTAATGTCGATGATTTTTTGAATAAATTGAAATAATTATTTCTATTTTTATCCAACACCTTTATTTTCAAGTTGTATTTAAAAATTATTTTATTTATCTTTGTGCTTTCAATAGGGTGTTTTTTTGGGTGTGTCAACCAATAATTTCGGACAATAAAATTATAGAATATAACCAAAGATTGTTATTATCGCAGAATGATTTGTAGAAGAATAATGTTATTTAATGATGTAACTTCTAAAATCACATTAAGTTAGTATTTGAATACTCTAATCTGTTGTTTTCCTCTGTCAACTTGGATTTTGATAATATAACACCAATCTTTTTTGTTTTTTATTATTCTGCTAAAAATTATTCTGCTATTTTAAAAATGATCCGAAATTCTAAAATTTATTTTTAAAACCAACAACTCAATTCTTTAATAAAACAGGTAGTTACAAATATTATTATTTCTCAATCCAATTCCGAAATTATGGGATTGCACCCGTTTTTTTTGAGTTAAAGCAAAAGACAAAACCGGAGTTTTATAAATGTCAAAATTAAAAATGGTCATTCCCAAAGGGCGTATTTATTCAAACGTTGTGAACCTTTTAAACGATTCAGGATTTGGTGTGGAGCGGGCAGAACGCGTTTATGTGCCCCGGGTTGAGGATAGTGAGATCGAAGCAAAAATAATGAAGCCGCAAAACATTCCCAAACTGGTCGAGCTTGGCGCTCATGATATTGGATTTACCGGGCGTGATTGGGTCATGGAAACGAATGCAAATGTCACTGAAATACTTGATTTGGGATTTGATCGCGTCAAAATAGTTGCTGCTATTCCGGAATCACTCGTAGGGATTGACATAAAAAAGAAACGAATGATTGTTGCTTCCGAATATGAACGAATTTCCAAGCAATTTTTGAAAAAAGAAAAATACGATTTTATATTCATGCGAACTTATGGCGCAACAGAAGTTTTTCCACCTGAAGATGCTGATATGATCATCGATAACACATCAACAGGCAGGACTCTTAAGGAGCATAATCTTCATATTATTTGCACGGTAACGGAATCTACCACCAGGTTGATTGCAAACAAAACAGCCCTGGACGATCCCTGGAAAAAGGAAAAGATTGAGGAAATGAAAATGTTATTTCAGGCAGTATTGGATGCTCGTGAAAGAGTCATGCTTGAGATGAATGTCCCGAAAGAAAGGTTCAAAGAAATCGTACAAGAACTGCCCTGCATGCGTTCTCCAACAGTTTCAGAACTTCACGGCGAACAGGGCTATGCCGTCAAAATAGCAGTAAAGAAAACAGAGGTTGTTAAACTTATTCCCATGTTAAAAAAATATGGCGCTACTGATATTTTAGAGTACGAAATGCGAAAGGTTGTTTTATGAGTTATGTGAAAGAATCCGTGAAAAGCTTATCCGAATATTACGTGTTGCAGGATTTTTCAGTGGTTAAACTCAACCAAAATGAATCGCCTTATGACGTACCGGAACAACTCAAAAAAGAAATTTTAGAAAGACTTGCTAAAACGGAATGGAATCGCTATTGCGAAAACAGACCTTCGGGATTAATCAACGCGATTTCCGATTTCATAAAATTTCCGACAGAAGGAATTGTCGCCGGAAACGCATCCAATGAAATAATCCAGGCTGTGTTTGCTGGTTTGTGCAGGCAAGGCGACAATATAGTTGTGATAACTCCCGGATTTTCAGTTTACCCGCGGCTGGCGCAGATTTATGAAATTGATGTCACTTCTGTTCCCTTACTCAATTATTTTGAATTTGATGTACCGGGAATTATTGAAGCAGCAAAAGACGCAAAAATGGTTATCCTGCCTTCTCCGAATAATCCTACCGGCACATCAATTTCAATAGATGATGTCATCCAAATTACGGAGAATATAAACGGTATTTTTGTGCTTGATGAAGCTTATATTGAATTCCATCAAAAAACCGCGCAGGAATACGTTCATAAATATGAAAATTTAGTTATCATCCGAACTTTTTCAAAGGCTTTTAGTTTGGCGGGACTCCGGTTAGGCTACTTATTGGCACAGCCGCACATAGCAAAGGAACTTGAAAAAGCAAAGCTCCCTTTTTCTGTTGGCATCTTTCAGCAGATTGCCGGTGAAGTTTTGATGAGAAATTATCCAATCATCAAAGAGAATGTTGATGTTATTATCGAGGAGAGGGAGAAGCTTTTTGAGCAAGTCTCCAATCTTTCAAATGTTCAACCAATTCCATCGTCAGCTAATTTTTTTATTTTCAGCCTAGATGGATTTGATGCCGAGCACACCTATGAATATTTTTATAAAAACGGGATATTACTCCGCCATTTTGGAGATGAACGGCTTAAAGACTATGTGCGGGTAACTGTTGGTAAGCCGGAAGAGAATGAAAAGTTTTTAACTGTTTTAAAAAATTTGGTGTTATAAAGAGCGGATACGAATGGTGAAATTTTTTACAGGCTGAACAAATTTTTTCCATCGGATTAAAGAACCCAGCTGATAAAATCCGTTGGGTTCTTGAATCCGTTGGAAATTAGATCGTTAGTAACCTATCGGAATGAGATAACTAAAGGAAGAGCCGTGGGTGCGAAGGTTTGTTAAATCGCAATAAACATAAAATCAAACAGGAAAAAAATAGTGGATTCAATAACCGAAACCGAAGCAATTCTTTTTGATATGGATGGTGTGTTAGTGGATGTCTCGCAGTCTTACCATTATGCCATCAAAAGTACCGCTGAATTTTTTACAGGAGAAGAAATTCAGTTCTCTGAAATCATAGAATACAAAAACAAAGGTGGATTCAACAACGACTGGGAATGTACCCATGCTATTATTTCCGGGTATGATATAGATGTTATTCTTTGGGAAGTAATGGATAAATTTCAGGAGCTGTACCTGGGAAAAAATTTTGATGGTTTGATTTTAAACGAGACATGGTTGCTGAAAGGAGATATATTAGAGACGCTGTTCCATCAATTTAAATTAGGCATCGTTACCGGTCGCCCTAAAGATGAAGCGGAATACGTTTTGGAACGATATGATACTTCTGATTTTTTTCAGGTTTTGATCACATTGGATGATACACCCCCGGGAAAAAGAAAACCAGAACCTTTTGGCATTAAAAAAGCTTTACAAAAACTCAACACAAAAAATGCCATATATCTTGGCGATTCAATCGATGATATGAAGGCGGCATCATCAGCTAAAATTTTTCCTGTTGGTATTCTAACACCTGAAACGCAAAATCCCAAACAAATCGACTTACTCAAAAAATGGGGCGCCGTGGAAGTGCTGAATAGTGCGAACGATGTTTTGGAGTTATACTCGTAAAAGTTAAAATGTGACATTCATTAAAAATTTTTTTTTGTTTGTTAACATCTGTTACCTAAAATGCATGGCGCAAAGAGCAGGGCGCATGGCGTAAAAACATGCTATTAGCGCCATGCTCAATGCGCCTTGCTTTCGTTGATTTATATTTCTACTTAATAAAAGTAATTTTTTATATGTTACAAAATAAACCTTAACGAGTATATTACTATGAGAAAATCAAAAATAGAACGCGTAACAAATGAGACCAAAATTTCCATTGAACTGACTGTCGAGGGAACCGGGAAATACAACATTCAAACTCCGGTCGGATTTTTCAACCACATGCTTGAATCCTTTACTAAACACGGTCTTTTCGATATTTCTCTGAAAGCAGATGGCGATCTCCATGTGGATCAACATCACCTGGTCGAGGATTGCGGAATCGTTTTGGGACAGACTTTTAAAAACGCTTTGGGAGATAAAAAAGGAATTAACCGCGCCGGTTATTTTACGTATCCAATGGACGAAGCCCTGGCAGTTGTCGCTATTGATATTGGCGGCAGACCATTCCTCCAATATGAAACGAACTTTAAAAGAAGATTTTGCGGGGAATTGGATACTGATCTTTTGGAAGATTTTTTTTTAGGATTTGCAATTAATTTGGGAGCGAATGTGGTCGTGCGCATGCCTTATGGCAGGAGTGATCATCATAAAATTGAAGCGATTTTTAAAGCATTTGCCAAAGCAATGAAAATGGCATGTTCCATTGATCCTCAGGCAATTGAAAATATACCGAGTACGAAAGGAAAAATATAATAAAAAATTCACCGCGGAGTGCGCGGAGAACGCAGAGAAAGAAAAAATAGAAAATCAATAAACCTTCTCAAATTCATAAAGCCAATATCTGTCTTTGTAGTATTTTTTTTAGAACTCTCTATGACATCTCTGCGACCTTTGCGATCTCGGCGGTTAAATTTTAAACATAAAAATCAAGGTAAAAAATGATCGCGATTATAGACTACGGCGCCGGAAATTTAAAATCCGTAAAAAAAGCGTTTGATCACTTGAAAGTAAACAGCAAAGTCATTTCTTCTGCAAGGGAATGGAGTGGATTTGATAAATTGGTGCTTCCCGGGGTTGGCGCTTTCGGTGCAGCAGCCCAAAGATTAAACAAAGCTGGATTTATTGAATTGACCAAAGAATGGTTAATTGCAGATAAACCGTTTTTGGGAATTTGTCTTGGATTACAATTGTTATTCGAATCCAGTACTGAATCAACTGATATTGATGGATTAGGTTTTTTTAAAGGAAAATGCGTGCGATTTCAGCAGGGCAAGGTGCCGCAAATTGGTTGGAATCAAATTCAACTTAAAAAAGATTCAAAACTATTGGATGGCATAACCGAAAACTCATTTTTTTATTTTCTCCATGGCTATTACATCCAACCTGAAAACGAAGATATTATTACTGCCAATACAGAATACGGTATCACTTATCCTTCGATCGTTTCAAAAGGCAACGTTTATGCAGTGCAATTTCATCCGGAAAAAAGCGGTGATGTTGGTTTGCAATTATTAAAGAATTGGGTGGAAAAATGTTAGCGACAAGAATTATTCCCTGTCTTGATGTGGACAACGGCAGGGTTGTCAAAGGAATAAAATTTAAAGAACTAAAAGATGCTGGCGATCCGGTTGAACTCGGCGCTTTGTACAATCAACAAGGTGCTGATGAGCTGACTTTTTTAGATATTGGCGCTTCGTATAAAAGCAGGGAAATTATGATCGATGTTGTGGAGCGGGTTTCGCGGGAGGTGTTTATCCCTTTCACTGTGGGCGGCGGCATTAGAGAAGTGTCTGATATGCGTGCGATTCTGAAAGCGGGTGCAGATAAAGTTGCAGTTTGCTCTGCCGCAATTAAAAATCCTTCGCTGATTACAGAAGGAGCGAAAATTTTTGGTTCTCAATGTATTGTGCTGTCAATTGATGCCAAACAGTATGAAGACACCTGGCATGCTTATCTCAATGGCGGCAGGATTGACCCTGGTATCGACGCGTTGGAATGGGCAAAAAAGGGTGAAGAATTGGGGGCTGGTGAAATATTGCTCAACTCCATGGACAAGGACGGTACCAGGGAGGGATACGATTTAAAATTAAATAAAACAGTTTCGGAAATGGTCAATATCCCGGTTATTGCTTCAGGCGGCGCAGGAACGATGGAACAAATGTTTGAAGCAATTAAAATTGGCAAAGCAGATGCTGTGCTTCTTGCTTCTTTGCTTCATTACGGGGAATTGACAATAAAAGAAATCAAAGAATATTTGAATAACAAGGGAGTTTGCGCCAGATGATTATTCCTTCGATTGACTTGATGGATGGCAAAGCCGTTCAACTGAAACAGGGCAGAGAAAAAATGTTAGAGCGGGATAGTCCGTTGGAACTGGCAAAATATTTTAACCGGTTTGGTGAAATTGCTGTCATTGATTTGGATGCTGCCATGAAAAAGGGCAGCAACAAAGAATTAATCAGTGAACTTTGCCAAATCGCTGATTGCCGAGTGGGTGGCGGTATTCGGGATATTGAATCAGCAAAGGAACTTATTTCGTTGGGCGCAGCAAAAATTATTATCGGTTCCAGCGCGTTTGAAAACGATCAAATCAACCACGAGTTTTTGGAAGAATTAATAACGGTGATTGACCGTCAGCAGATCATTATTGCCATCGATGCGTATGAAGGAGAGATCGTTACACAGGCCTGGAAACATAAAACAGGATTAAATCTTTTTGACGTGACAAAGCAAATTGAACCTTATGCCTCGGAATTTTTATTCACTTGCGTGGAAAAAGAGGGCTGCATGCAGGGAACTGATTTAGAAACGGTTCGGAAATTGAAGGGTACGACCTCAAACAAAATCACCCTGGCTGGCGGTATCACAACAATAGAAGAAATTCAGGAATTGGCAAATCTCGGCGTCAATAGTCAACTGGGTATGGCGATTTACACCGGAAAACTTAAATTAGAAGAAGCATTCATCGAATCGCTGAATTGGAAAAGTGAACTCATCCCCACCGTAACCTGCGACACAAACGGACAGGTGTTGATGGTGGCTTATTCAAACAAAGCGTCGATTCAAAAAACCTTTGAAACTGAAAAAATGTGGTACTTTTCACGCTCAAGAAACAAGCTCTGGCAAAAAGGTGAAACATCAAATAACATTCAGGATTTTATTCAGTTCAGAACTGATTGCGATAGCGATACCCTGTTGGCAACCGTGAAACAGACCGGCGTTGCCTGTCATCTGGGAAGTTATTCATGTTTCGGAAATAAAAAGTTTAGTCTGAACGAGTTGCACCAGGTTATCCAAAACAGGTTCAAAAACCCGCCCCCCGGTTCCTATACAGCAACATTAACAGATACAATAGTCAAAGAAAAATTAATGGAAGAGGCGCAGGAAGTAGTCGAAGCAAAAACCCGCGACGAAATTATCTGGGAAGCTGCTGATGTACTTTATTTTTTGACAGTAATAATGGCAAAAAATGATGTAACATACAAAGACGTACTCAATGAATTGAGGAGACGAAGAAAAAAATGAAAATTATCCGAGCCAATGAATTGACTGAAAATTTTTTTAAATACCTGGAGATCGAAGAAATTGCTTCGGTAAAAGAGATCATTACAGATGTGAGACAAAACGGTGACCGAGCAGTAAAAAACTATTCTGAAAAATTCGACAATGTAATCCTTGAATCAATCAAAGTTAGCAATGAAGAAATTAGTACTGCTTCCAGCAATCTCACTCAAAAAGAAATAGAGACTTTAAAATTCGCGGCTGAAAATATTCGGAACTTTGCTAACAAGCAGAAAGAAAATTTCAAAGACTTTGAATATGAAATTCAACCCGGTGTTTTTACCGGACAAAAAGTGGTTCCCATTAAACGAGTCGGTGTTTATGCACCGGGTGGGAGTTATCCATTACCGTCCACTGTATTAATGTGTGCGATTCCGGCATTAGTGGCAGGATCAGAAGAAATTGTGCTCTGTTCACCGCCGACAAACAATGGCTCAATTCACCCGGCAATTTTAGTGGCTGCTGAAATTTGTCAAATCAAAGAAGTTTATCAAATTGGCGGTGTGCAGGCAATTGCAGCGATGGCTTATGGCACAGAAACAATTAAGCCGGTCGATAAAATTGTTGGTCCCGGGAACAAATACGTTACCGCAGCAAAAAAAGAAGTATTCGGCACTGTTGGGATTGATTTTATCGCAGGTCCCACAGAAGTTCTGATTTTTGCCGATGCAACTGCAAATCCCGAATTTATTGCTGCTGACCTGTTAGCACAAGCTGAACACGATTTTAACGCCATCCCCATTCTCGTAACAGACTCCCGTCAACTTGCTTTGCAGGTGACTGGTGAAGTAAAAAATCAACTTGACAAATTAAAGACGGCTGACATTGCGCAGGTATCCATTGAACAGAATGGGAAAATTATTCTGGTCGATAGCCTGGATGAAGCAGTTGAAATAAGCAATAAAAAAGCGCCTGAACATTTGGAATTGCAGGTTAAGGAAAGAGACAAATATATAAACCGGCTGAAAAATTATGGCTCTTTATTCATCGGTTCATTAGCAGCCGAAGTATTGGGTGATTATAGCAGCGGCTTGAACCATACGTTGCCAACAAATACAACTGCCCGGTACACCGGTGGATTGAGTGTGAAAGATTTTCTAAAAATTCAAACCACACTTCGACTTGAAAAGGAAGGGCTGCAATTGATTGGTCCCGTAGCAGAAGAGTTAGGAAAAATGGAGGGGCTGGCTGGGCATGCGGAATCTATTGCAAGACGCTTAAAATAATTTACAGCTATTAATTCTACTTTGTCAGATTAGAGAAATTACCTGAAAGTTGTCATTCCGGCACGTTTTTTTGCCGGAATCTCCCGCCAAAACCTAACGAGATTCCAGTATTCCGCTTCGCTTCAACCGGAATGACAAGCGAATAGTGTTAATGTGACAAAGTAGAATTAAGGTTCAAATTTTATGGCAAGACCATTTGGGGCAAAACTATTCATTTTTAGTAACTATTCATCTGTTTGTTGAATAAATGTCATTCTGAACGAGGGGGGATTGGGATTAGTGGGAAGTGAAGAATCTCTAATTAATATGGAAGATTGTGCAATTAAATACGAGATTCTTCGGTCGCAAGCTCCCTCAGAATGACATTGGTAACCATGCTGAACAGTTACCATTTTTAAAAAATGTAATGAATACTCATCTATTATTTTCTTTAATAGTTTTGCCCATAATGGTTTTGCCTTTTATGGTTGCGATACCTGAATGATCCTAAATGATTTTTACTTTGCATTTTAATGAATAATTCTTTATCTTGTCGGCTAATTTATTATTTTTAATATGGAGAAATTATGAAGCAAAGCGTAATATTTTTGATAATACTTTTAGTAGTCGTGGGATCATTCTCAACGATTCTGGCATCTACCGAGCCTGATTCGTCTCATGGGGAAACGACAATGTTACCGAAAGATTTAAACAGCTATCACGATCAGGAGATGGACAGTGTTATTGAGATATTAAAAAATAGAATTGCCCGGGAACCTTTTAACTTAATCGCCAGCCTGCTTTTTCTTTTTGCCATTATTCATACTTTCATATCAAACAAATTCACAGCGATTGCTCACAAACTGGAACATCGTCATGAGCAAAAAATCCAGCAGAAAAAAAGGAACCCGGTACTGTCAGCTTTAGGGCTGAAATTTTTCATTTTTTTGGAGATGTCGAGATCATTTTTGGACTCTGGGCATTGGTTTTATTTGCTGCCATTTTTTCTTTTTACGATTGGGAGACTGCCATTAATTACATTGGTCACAAAGTTAGCTTCACTGAACCAATGTTTGTTGTTGTAATTATGGTACTGGCTTCAACCCGACCTATTTTGAAATTAGCAGAAGCCAGCATGGCAAAGGTCGCGAACCTGTTCGGTGGCAGCCTGTTTGCCTGGTGGTTTACCATATTGGCATTGGGTTCAGTATTGGGTTCATTTATTACAGAACCGGGCGCCATGACAATATCTTCACTTCTGTTAGCAAAAAAATTCTATGACCTGTAACCAAGTGAAAAATTCAAATATGGTACAATGGGTTTATTATTCGTCAACATTTCTGTCGGGGGAACCTTAACGCATTTTGCCGCGCCTCCTGTATTGATGGTTGCTCACGCCTGGGATTGGAGTTTCAGTTTCATGCTTACGAATTTTGGCTGGAAAGCTATCATTGGCATTTTAATTTCCAATACCATCTACTATTTTTTATTTAAGAAAGAACTTTCTTTACTTCAGAAAAAATATGCTTTGCTCAGACTGAAAGAAGAAATCCAGAAAAAATATCTCAGACGAAAACAATTGGAAACCAGTTTTGAAAAGATGGAAACTATTATTTCAGAAGAACTGGGATTCACCAAAGCTTGCAGCGATATATTTGATGAATTTCGAAAACAGTTAAAGGTTCAAATAGAAAAACAGATCAAAGATGAAAGTTTAGACACTGCACTTTTCGACGAAGCATTTGATCAAAGATTTGAGGAGATCAAGCTGCGTGAAATGAGAAAAACCCTTCACGGACTTTTACCGCCAGATAAAAGGATTCCATATTTTGATTCTGATTGGAACAAACGTGAAGACGATGTTCCTGTTTGGATAATGATTGTTCATGTATTTTTTATGATGTGGACTGTAATAAATTCACACACTCCCGCCTTGTTTATCGCAGGACTTATATTTTTCCTTGGCTTCGCACAGGCTACTGCTCCGTTCCAAAACAGGATTGGTCTCAAATCCGCGGTTCTTGTCGGATTCTTTTTGGCTGGGCTTGTAATTCATGGTGGTTTACAAGGGTGGTGGATCGCCCCGGTATTGGGTTAATTATCAGAGATTCCCTTGATGATTGGAGCTACCATTCTTACCGCGTTTAATGACAATGCAGCAATCACTTATTTGTCAACACTTGTCCCAAACTTTTCTCCAACGTTAAAATATGCGGTTGTTGCTGGTGCAGTTACAGGTGGCGGTTTGACGGTGATAGCAAATGCGCCCAATCCTGCTGGACAGTCAATTTTGAAAAAATATTTTAAGGATGGCATATCGCCATTGGGATTAACGAAAGCTGCTTTAATTCCCACTGTGATAATGTTTTTGTGTTTAGCTTTTTTGGATTTTTAATTGACATTTCCCATTAAAATTGTTAAATTAACATGCTAACAATATTTTGAATATTTTTGTTTTGCTTGCTAAATATTCCAGAAAATCTAAATAAAAAGGAAACTTCTTATGTTGAGTATTATTAGAAAAAATTGTGATATTGGATCTTTAAGTGTTATTTTCATAACGTTTGTGTTATTTGCGGTTGCTCTTTTCACCAAAGGGCTTACTCATGACTTACTTCTTGAATCTGCTGTATTCTTGGTTTCAGTTAAATTAATAATTATGTCGTATAAGAATTCCTCGGCAGTAATGACAACCTTGAAATCGTTGGATGAAATACATTTATCATTACAGCGTTTAGAGAATGTTGAATCTAAAAATTAAAGAGATTGGTAAAAAAAATATTTTCAAAATGTTCACAAAAGGTGAATTTAAAAAATTCATAGTTGGGTTTATTATTGGGTAAAATCAGACTTTTAAGCACAAAGAAATAGACAAGGTTAACTATCCGTTTATTATAATTTTTTCTTGTTTCATTTAACGACAATGCAGCAATTACTTACTTATCAACACTTTTCTTTAATTGTCTCCAGCATTAAAATATGCGGTTGTTGTCAGCGCGGTTACAGGTGGCGGCTTGACAGTAATTGCAAGCGCTCCGAATCCGGCTGGTAAATCAATACTAAAAATATATTTTAAAAATGGAATTTCTCCTTTGGGTTTAACGAAAGCTGTTTTAATACCCACTGTGTGATAATGTCTCTGTACTATAGGCTTGTTCATTACAAGGCTCCGCTATAGCAAATGGTTACGGTTGTTTATAAACTGGTATTTTTTTAATTGAATCAATGGACTTACTGCTCAAGGTGCCTTTTTCTAAGTTATAACGGTCCCGTAATTCGTCAGTTACCGTTCCTTCCCATTTTGGTACGCCTAATAAATAGGCAGCACGCCCCAGCATGTGAGCTGCTACCGGAGCAGTTAAAAAAATGAAAATAATAGTGGCAGCGGCGCGTGTGGTAACGCCAAGTTCGCTGAAAAAGAATGCAACCGCGCAAAATATAAAACTGGCGCCCAAAGCGGCAGCTTTTGTAGCTGCCTGCATTCTTGTAAAAAGGTCTGGCATACGGGTTATTCCAATTGCGGCTAATAACATAAATGCAGCTCCGGAAATTAATAGAATTGTAACAATTATTTCAATCATTTTTTGTTCCCCTTTCTAAATATCTTGCAAAAGCTACCGTTCCTATAAAGGATGTTAGCGCTATTGCAATAGACACGTCTAAATAAACTGGCTTGTTAGTACCAATTGCATAAATTGCGATAAATCCCATTATCAGTGTTGCGATTAAATCAAGGGCAACAATTCTGTCAGGTAAAGTTGGTCCCTTAATTAGACGAATGAAAGCCAGAAAAAGAGCTGCCATTAATAAAGCAATCGTAACAGTAAGACCTTTTGAGAGTAATGTAAATTCAGCTATATTCATCGTAACATCTCCAAAACACGTTTTTCCAGTTCAGTTTTTATTTCTTGTATTAATTCTTCTTTATCATCGATGTACATGGCGTGGATATATAAAACCCTGCGATCAGTTGAAACGTCAAGGCTCAATGTTCCTGGTGTGATCGTAATTAAATTTGCCAATACTGTGATCTCCAAATCTGATTTTGCATCGAGCGGAATGGCAATTACACCTGATTTCATGCGATGGCGAGGTGTTATTACATCATAAGCTATTTTTAAACTGGCAAGGATAAGGTTCCAAATATAAAAAAAAGCAAACCTGATCACCAGGCTGATTTTTTTAAAATAGCTTGATTTTGCTTCGCCGCTTAAAACAACCCATAAAACCAGGTATCCCAGGACAAAGCCGGCAGTAAAATTGTTGACAGTGAAGTGACCGGTTAATAATGCCCAGGCAAGCGCTAATATTATATTCCATAAAAATACATTCATAATTTTTCTCCTAAAACAGCCAGAATATATTCAGCAGGATTTAATAGTTGTGCCGCTGCTTGTTCTGCTAACGAAAATACTGATTCAGCAGCCAACCCAATGAAGACTGTTAGGACCGCCAAAGTAATAATGGGCAAAAGAAGCAGGAAATATGATTTTGTCCCGGAAGTGGATATTTCTACCGTGTTTGCTTTCAGTTTTGATGGCTCCGGTTTCCAAAAGACTTCCGCCCAAATTTTAGTCATTGAAAATACGGTTAACAGGCTAACCCCTAAAGCGGTGGCTACAATATAGTATTGTTCAGCTTCCAGTCCAGCTTTGATCAGGGAAAATTTGGCGAAGAAGCCTGAAAGTGGAGGTATGCCAGACAATGATAATGCCGGTATTAAAAATAATATCCCAAGATATGGATAAATTTGATATAGTCCTCCAAGTTCCTTTAATTTGAAAGT
>JADHVV010000132.1 GCA_016783825.1 Candidatus Zhuqueibacterota bacterium
TTTTGATTTGGTAGAAATAAATTCCTGAAGGTGAATTTACTCCTAACTCATCCTTCCCATCCCAGTTTACATTATGGATCCCTTTGCTTTCATATTTTTGATCAAGAAGAATTTTTATCTGTTGTCCGATCTGGTTGTAAATTTTTATAGTCACAAAATCATTTCTTTGTAAAAGGTACTGAATATTTGTTGAACTATTAAAAGGATTCGGGTAATTTTGTAACAGAACAGAAGAAGACAAATTACCAGCTATTTTCTCTTTTACCGCACCTACTGGATTATAAATAGCGGCTCCCATAATGTTCCAATTATTCTCACGATAGCTTTCCCAGGCTACCCAGACAGTGTCGCTCATAAAGGGAGATATGACCGGAGCCCGATTTAAATATGAATCACTGGATAATTGAAGTGAATTCCATGGATCTAATTGCCAAGCCAAATCCCAACCATTGACGAAATATATTTCGTAAGCTCCGCTCACGTTCGACGCCCAAACAAACGCCGGACCAATAACTCACCCATGCGGGATAAGAAGAGTATAAGCATCAACGTCAGAACTATCATTCTCTGTTAGACTTACAGGATCGGACAAAAGGATTGAATCTTTATCCTGCCGCCAACCTCGGGAATACAGGTCAAAATCTCCATCGCGGTTTGATTGCCAGATTAATCCCATTTCCTGATAACCTTGAACTAACGATGGATTACGATCTTCAAATTCACTTTCAGTTAGTTGAATAGGAACTACCCATTCATTTGTTTCTGAATCCAACCAACTTCCAAAAATGTCCACATTTCCGTATTTGTTTCTTTCCCATGCCATAGAGATAGTATTTTCAAAACCAAATAAAAATGGATTCGTTTGATTTGTTGAATCATTAGTAACAGCTTTTGGTAAATTCCAACCCGCTTCAGAATACTGATTCCAGTAAAGCTTCTGATCTCTTTCCCAAACCAAAATCACGACAACTGTATCCGTTTGTGGATACTCATAAATTTGGTGTACTAATAATTCAGGATGAATATCATCTGATTTGCTATCTGTAATAAATTCAGGTTCTTTCCAGTTATTTCCATCAAAAACTGAAAACATTAAATCGAAGTTATCCCGACGGTTTGTTTGCCAAACTACAATCGTATTTTCGTTGACATGCTTCACCACTGGATATTCATCACGAAAAACATTATCTGTTAATCTTAAAGGGTCTCTCCAGAAATTTTCATCTCTAAAACGTACACTGGTGAAAATTTCTGTATTACCGGAATCTAATTTTGAATCATAAACAAGCCACAGTTGCTCACCTGCGTCTCCCCAAACACTGTAAATTCCTCCGCTAAAGCGAGGATGTCTATTGTCAGAAGAATTATTAGAAAAATGAAATGTCCGAAATCGGTTATATTCTTGAGCAGCAACGAACGACTTAAAAACCATCATCGAAAGAGAAACTAATGCGAAAATGTGTACAAACAATAATCTTCCTTTCTTTTTTCTTTTGTCCATGATTTCTACTCCGATATTAGTATTGATTTGAATTATTGTTTATTTCAATTTTTATGGAAACAAATTCACCCCAATCCACCAACGCAACTCACTCAATTCAGAACCATCATAAGCATCTCTAAAACTTGGCATCACTAAAAACCGAATGTTGAAAAATTTTGTTGGCGCAATTGTCAAACCTGCCAGCACGCTTGTTTCAATATCGCTGCGTCGCTCCTGTGGTTGTGTGTATCGTTCGCCAAAATTTGTTTTTTTGACAGTTGTTGAATCTTTGGTTTGTTCCCGGTAATTGAAAATCGCCAGCGTTACATCATCAATTTCCCAGGATGACATTTTTCGATTCAGACCAAACATCAATTCGACTGATTTGGAAACCTGCCAGTTGAAGATAAATGGAATTCGGATATGAGTAGCTTTTGCAGAGAGCTGCCAGTTTAACATTTTATCTTCGATGGTGCTCTCGTAAGATTTGCTGCCGTTGGGATCATATTCAGAACGGTAATAATCCTGGTAATGCCTGTTAGAGAAAACATCTTCTTCAGTAATTGTATTCCGATCCTGCAACTCCACGTTTACGCCAAAACTAATTTTTTTCTTCTCATCAATCTTCCACAACAGCGCTCCCATGAATCGATGGGTTTTAACTTCACTGTTACCGGTTCCGGTTCTGATGTCAGTCAAAGCATAATCACTTTCACTTTTATAAAAATAGTTTGTCCCTTCATACGAATAATTACTGTACGATGTATCCCGCACATTTGCGCTAACCGAAATATCAACATCCTGTTTATTATACAAATAATAAAATCTGAATGTTTTCGAATCATCAAGCTTATGGCTCAAGTCAACACCGCCATAATAATCTTTACCTTTATGAAACCAATCTTTAGCCGATGCGCCGGATTTTTGATACAGGCTCCAGTCCTCAGTTACATTCACCTCACCATGATGATACAACGATGAATCCACATTTGCCATGTTTTGCCTCACATCTCCCCAAAGATACCCTGCGGTAATTCCAAAAGATGTCTGTTTATTTAAATTGAATTTGATTCCTCCGGCAACGTCCCAGTGATCATACTTCTGATCGCGGGATTCCATATTATGCCAGAATGAAGTATAATCTGCCCGGGAATAAGAATCCCAGAGATTTTGTGAACCAAAAGCGCCGTCACTGTCAACAATTGTTCGATTGATTTTTAATCCGAGCTGCAATATGCTGGAAAAATCATACCCGGTGAAAAAAGTAAGAAAATGCCCAAGCTGGTGCATTTTATCCTCGCCGCTGTATTTGTCCACAATTGGGATCGATGATTCATCAGCGGTACGATTTCCTGAATAATCCTGACCAATATTGGAACGATAAATATCACTCGGCACTGTGTAATAATCATCATCCTGCATTACAACCTGGTATGTTAAACCAAGGGACAATCCTTTTCCAAATTTCTTAAATGGACGTGTTAAAAATGCCCCGGAAAAAACCGGCATTAATGCTTTCCGTGATTCCGAATAATGGAATGGATAATAATAGCTGCTGCTTTGAACACGCATGTCCGCATAACCGTACATTGGATAAGCATATCCTTGATTTTCGTTTATGTTGTGAGCGCTTCTGAAATCCATGTAAAGGTATGTGTTTTTTGTAGTATCAGAATATGTGTTTGCCGGATTAATAATCAAATTCAACATCGGATCATCTAACAAGCCCGGTGTTACTTTGTCAAAATTACCGAGTCCATAAGGATTTAAATAATTGGGTGTAAAAAAGAAATCCTGTTTCTCAAAAGATTGTTCCAAAACCCGTTCACGCCAGTATTGGGCGTTGGTTGTGTTTGTTAAAATTAACAGTAGAAAGAGTGTTAATATCATTCCGGTAAAATTTCGTCGTTTCTGCATAATTTTCCCTCATATTAGTTGATTTGTTATAGTTCCCCACCTTTGCTGTTCATTCATTTGATCTCAGAATAAGGATTAACGATTAACGATTTTAGAAGTATTGTTGATTCAATGACTTCTGTTTTTTCTTACACCATTCCTTCATAAATCAAAAATCGTTAATCTTTATTCGTAAATCATTTTTTGTTCACATAACTATAAAAATTAAAAAGGAGGTGAACCACTACATTAATTTTATTTCACAGCTTCAAACTTTCCTTTATTAATTACCCCAGGAAATCCGCTAAACGTCCACTCCCCTGCAATTTTATCTTCGCAGTAATCACCATGAAGAAAAACATTATTATCAGCCCAGTTAGGATTCAAATTAATTGATAGCTCTGGTTCATCGTACATCCCAATAAGTTCACCCGATCCGACTTGTGGGCCAATATTTTCCGGGTTTCCGATTTTTTCAAATTTCCATTCTCCCGTAACATTGATGCTATCATCAAAAACAATTTTCATCCAACCCGTAACAATCTTTACTCCGGTTGAATCGTAAGCTGTGTAAGTGTAACTTCCTTCCGGCGTTTCGGGCCCATTAATTGAATCACCGCATAACGAACAAAGAAGGTTAAAAATACAAAAGATAATAAAAATTGGTTTCATAAGTACCATTAATTTTCTCATTATTTTATTGATATTATACGTATTGTGTTCGTGTTTTTGTATCCGCCAATAATATACGGTAAATACATCATTCTTTTTTTATTGCATGGTAAAAAATATTTTATAGCAGAATGATTTGTAGCAGAATAATTCTGCTATAAATTATTCTGCTAACATTATAGCAAACTTATAACAAAAAGCTATTTTCACAAATTACCATTAAATATTAAATGGATACTTGTTTTAGTACTAATAATAAATCACTTGATTTTACACTAATTTATTAATATCTTAAAAACATGGAAATTTCTTATGATAAAACAGCAGATGCTCTCTCCATTTGGTTCGCCGGAGTTACATCTCAAAAAACTATTGATATTAGTAAAGATATCTTTGTCGATATTGACGCTGCCGGTAGATTAGCCGGGATAGAAATTCTTCATGCGAGTGAAAAGGTTAATCTACCAGACCTTTTAAATTTAACATTAAGAATTTTTCCACAAGATAAAGAATTTCAAATCCAGTTACCTGGTATGATGAATTTATAAAAGCATCAACCGTCCAAACCCTATTACCTTATTACCCAATCAACCTATTACCCTAATACCCAATCACCATATTACCTAATTACCAAGTTACCCTTTTCACCAATTCATCTCAAATCCCAACGCCCAATTTGTCGTTTTAAAAACATCCTCAAAAGCCCGGAAATACAACCGTGCGCCTGATTTGTGTTGGTACATAATTCCAAATCGATGTGCCAGGACGCGTGAAAATTCTTTTGCCGGATCGGAATTGAATTCTTCATAACGATCTGTTTCAATATCTTCCACGATAAGCTTTCCGTCTTCCCATTTGCGGGTTATTTTTTGAGGATATAACAACTTGCCTTCTGAACTCTCATCAGTCAACGTGAACGTGATATCCGATCCCAAGATAAGATAGAGTCCTTTGGAGATATTAGCCTTTATTCCAATCGGCAAAAAAGCAGACCATTGCTCATAATTTTTTTTGAATGAATAGTCCTTTGTGTGAGTATAATAATTTCTTCTCGTTTCAGGTTGGAAAATAGTATATTCTGACCAATTGTGTGAAGTATAACCGGAAGATTCATCGCATTCTTTTTCATAAACAAATCTTTGTAATTGAACACCTCCAAAAACCGCCCAATTTCTTTTTAGTTTATAAATCAAAGAAGCGAACCATCTCCATTTATTTGATTCATTTTTTCCCGAACCGGTCAACGTACTTTCCCGGCTGCCATGGGATTCATTACGCCTAAAATGGGAGTTAGTATATTGGTAATAATCGTAAGTCCTGTCCGAATAAGTGGTATCTGCTGAAATGAACAATCCTGAAATATCCTCGTTCATCCAGGTATAAGACAAAAAAGATCGAAACATTAATTTTTTTGAAATATCCCTTTCAAATGTAATTCTGAATTCAGGTCTTTTTGCTTTAGTTGAGTAATTCTCATCGCTGTCCAATAGGAAATGGTTAATCCGGTAATAAGTGGTATCCGTGTCCTGTTCATGCCATGCTTTGGAGCTGTCCAAAGAAGCTATTTTTTCTGTGCTTTTGCCACTCATGAGACTGCCGTAAAATCCCAGCCGTGTTTTCTTATTCAAATGAAAAAGAAGCCCCATACCGGTTTCAAAATGATCACCATCCATATTAAAAGATTCATCGTTTAGATTTGCGGAAGAAGAATGCGGATAAAAAGCCCATTTGGAATCGAACAGGTCTCCATCCCGATTATAAAAGTAATGTCCTAATCTGAAACCGAGATCAATTTTTTTTGATAATTTGTACCCCAATAATATTTCAGATTGTGCCCCCAATACAGTCTGTTGATTATTATCTGATTCCAGTCTTTGCGGCTCCAAATCTGCCGGTCTTTCATAATCACTCCATTTATCTTCATTTCCCGGATCACCTGACGGAACGGATCGAAATGGTTTGTAATCAAAGATCAACCGATTCATGAAGCCAACAACTAATTTTGAACTAATGGGCGCCAACACTGCAAAATTATAATGCGGCGTCGTTTGCAGGTTGTTTCTCGTTGTTTGCGTGTACCATCCTGGAATTACTAAATCGCTATTTTCATATTGTGATGTCAAAGGAGAACCAAATTGTGAAATTGAAGCTTCTGGATTAAAATCCAGGTAAACAGTCTTCTCTGATTGACGCATAATATACGCCGGATTCCAGATCAAATCAGCATACGGATCAAAAACAAAGCCGGATATTCGGGATGGAAAAATCCGCATCCCAACTGACTGGAAGTTCATCGACTGCATGTAATACGGAACGTTTGGACGGTGGATTACAGATGTTGGAACATCAGCAATAATTTGAATATTAGAAATAATCAGAAAAAGAATGATCAGTGAAAAGGTTTTTCGTAACATGGTTTCCTCCTTAATTACCTGCATTGACAGGGGAAATTAGTAAATTAGTTGCTAAACAATTAACTTTTTGTATATTCGGAAAGATTTTATAGAACGCGGATGACACGGATGACACGGATTACCACGGTTTTAAATCCGCGAATATCTGTGTAATCCGCGCGGAACGTCCGCCGTCTTTTTTGGTGGATCATCCGCGTTCTATTCTCATTAGAATTTTGATATTATCTCAACCCGGATCAACAATTTTTCCGATAAATAATATACTACCAGAATTTTTTTCACGAATAGCAAAAACAAACGGACAATCCGCTCTAAAAACAAAGCCGGAACCAACAGAAGTACGACTAATTTCAACTGACGTGGCAGCTGCTGCTTCGGTTCCTTCTTCATTAACTTCAACAAAACTTTTGTGTTTAACTTCGCTGATGAACAAATTACCGCCCTTGTTTATTCTTGTAAAATCCGCCTGACCTGAAAAAGCAATCCCCATTCCAAGCTGTGCCAATACTTCTTTTAATGATTTTTCATATTCCAACGTAAACCTGGGCAAAAATATTTCTCCCTCGGATTCACAAAATTGTCCGATCCAATTATTCCAATTTGTTTGATTCAATTCTGTTATTAAATCATCAATCCCGAAATCACCTTGCGGCAAAATAACAGTCATACTGAATTTTTTATCGCCATAAGGTAAGTCAACCGCTTTCATTCTGTCATTCGAATAATAATTAAAAGTTCCGGCAATCTTCATTAATTGGCACATTTTTTCACTGTTGTCCGGGAGATAAAACGGCGTCTCTATCGTATTTTCTTCTTCAAACTGGTATGTCCAGGTACCTTTAAAATAAATGGCATTGATCAAAAACATCACTGTCATCGGATTGATCTGGTCGATAATTTTGTCGATTTTTTTTTTTGTATTATTACTCACCCATGAATTGATCACATTTTCTGGTTCCGTGGGATTTTTATCACAGCTACTGAAAATTATTCCGAGCATCATTAGAATAAGAATATTTTTTATAAATTTCATAGCAACCTCCTGAATTCTTTTCATTAATTAGTGTCTGTCCGAGATGTCATTCCCGCATGTTTTTAGCGGGAATCCATTCTGTTATACAAGGAGATTCCGGCTTAAAAAATTGCCGGAATGACAAAAACAAGGTTTTTCGGACAGACACTAATTAGTTATCGTACCAAGAACATCTTTATTGACTGTGATATATCTCCGGCAGTCATTTTACAAATATAAAGCCCTGTTGGTACGATTTCATCTTTATTATTCTTTCCGTCCCAGTTTATTTTATGTGAGCCGGCGCTCATTTTTTCCAATAGTAACGATCTTACTTTCTGTCCTAAAATATTAAAAATTTCCAGTCTAACAAAATTAACTTTATCTAACTCAAACCGAATAATTGTTCCCGGGTTAAACGGATTTGGATAATTCGGCAAAAGCCTGGTGAATTGTGGTACGGCTATTTTCCCTTTCGAGTCAACGCTTGTGAATTCTTTATGGAAAAGATTATCAGGTACAAATTCAGTGTAAGAGTGTGGCTCTGTTCCAACATTCATAAAAGTATCTGTCCAACGAGGAAGCTCAGGTTGATTTTCACTGGTTAACATTTTGCGCCATTTTTCATCTGTTAATCTATCTGCAATGGGGTGCGTAAATTCATAATATGAAAAAATTGCGCCCCGTGTTAATCGAATCGTTCCGCCTTCACCAACAATAACAAATATTTCTAACGGATACCCCACTCCTTCTTCCAGGCACCTTTCTGAATTGGAATCTGTGTGAACATCGGCAACAACCGCCATATCATCTGCATCATAATTCCAGGGATCATTGGGATCTTTAGTAACAGAGACAAGCTGCTGCATCGCCCTGCCGAAGCAGAAAATATTCTCGTACTCTTCATCTGTTAACGGAATATTTTCTAATTCTTTTATGGAAATTCTTGTAAAAAATAAAAGTAGCTTTTCAAACAATTCGAGCTTATCGCCAAAGCCGTCCAATAATAAATTTCGGGAATGAAGCCCGTCCCGCGTGTATCGCACCAGGCTTGCCAAGCGGGCATAAAGATGTGGATTTGGTTCGACATAACTTTTCGGCGGTCCGGGCGTTATTCCACACGGCGTCATACTCTGTTTTGCATAAAGAATTGTATCGTGCCGTAATTCAGCCCAGGAAGCCAGCGCAGTCAGCAGTTCCTTATCGCTCCAAGCATCTGTTTGCATAAAAAATGGATACCCTTCACCCTTTTGATAAAGTAAGGGCATGAGACAGTACAGCCAGTTCCAATATAGATTTTGCGCCCAATCGTTTGAATTCAAATTAGAAAATTCATTTTTAAAATTATTTATTTGCTGTACATAACCACCATAAGCTGTCTCCTGATAAACTTCATCGAGTATTTGATAAGCTCTATCCGAACCCAAAATCGCCATAACATCCAGACCTTTGGGGAAATACCGATATGAAACAAAAGGATCAATCAAATTAGCAAACATATATGAATCGGGAATAAATCTCTGTCCCATGAAACGGAATCCTTTGTAGGTTAAAAATGTACCGTAAACCCAATTATGGATTTTGGATTCCGGTAATTTTTGTGCTTCTTCCATAAAACCATTAAGCTTCGTTGGATTCGATAGACTGTCGGCAGGTAATGTTAAAAATTCATCTCCATAAACATATTCCCCGATCAATTTATAATTTCGGATATTCGGGTCATCGGTTTTTCCGACAAAGAAGACAGTCGGTTCATAAATTTCGTCCCATAAAGTTAAAGTTGCTGGGCCTCCGAATAAATCATAATTATGAATCAATTGCACGAGCATTAATGCCTGAAGCGTATGGCGTTCTGCCAGCCCGGGAAATTTATCAGGCTCCATAGTAAAGATAGTCCAACCGTACCACATCATGGTTTTGAAAAATGATTTGAGCGTATCGTTTTTTGTGTAATGCCCCCGTGGATTAAACTGGCTGTAATCTAATTTTGAAAATCCACCAAAGATGGGAGAGAAATGAAAGCCATCATGTTTTTCAATCAAATCCAATTCTGCTGTAACGAGTTCCTTTACAGACTCCGATAATGTGTTGTTTTCCGGATTTAATAGTTTTTTTGCCACGTAAAGAAAAGCTAAATTTCTGTTTAAAGCTTCCTGTGTTATCGCCAAATTTGCTTCATTCATGGCTGATTCAGTTCCATCAATTAAAACATCAGTCATCAGGTTTAGTGAAGCAACAAATCTTTGCATTTCTATTTCTGATAAAAAATGATCAAATAAAACATGATAAATATGTAATACGGCATCTGTTGTGACAAATATCGGGGTACCGTCCCAGGTGCAGTCGTTATAAATGTCAAAAAGTTGTTTGTAGCGACTTCTTTTTACAGCAAAATGGTTTTGATTCAAAAAAACAGAATCTGTTGAATTTAAGTAATCCGCTAAATGATAGAAATTAGTCACATTGCTAAAATCAGGCGCTACAGTGAATGAAGGAATACTTGGTGTAAACTCAACTGTAATAGGCTGATAAACACCGAAGTCTGTTTGGACATCTTCCGAAATGTTGGCGATCATTTGAGCATTTGTTGAACTAACCAAAGACAGAATAACCAAAAGAATAAAAATTGCAGAAAACGTTTTTGTATTCATCGCTTGTCTCCTTCCATTTTTTTGTAAATCAAACAATTGCAATTAATAATAAAAACACGGAAACGAATAAATGCTTACTATATTTCTTCCTAATTCTCTTTGAAAAAAATATCGGAAAAATTAGGAAGCCTGGCGTAACATAAATACTGTAACTCCAGGGATTGGGTTGTTTTTCTTCAATCCAAAAATGAAGCGTTAGATAATTGTTTCCATTTGGGTCTCGTTTAAAAAACACATCATCTGTCATATTCTGTGGACTCAATATTGTTCGAAAACGCGTGATCCAAAATTCTTCGTTCAAAGAAAAATAATCGTTCATGTATTCATTGTAATAAAAATCATAATTTTCAGTTGTGTAGTCAAAAACTGTTTCATATCCATTCGATGCATATTCAACTATAAAAGTTGGCTCGGCAAACGACATTAGCTTTTGCTGAAAATAAGTTTCATATTCTAATTCAGGTTTGGGTTCCGGCGCCACCATTCGATCACAAGCACAATTAAAACCAGATGATTTTGAATTCTGCGACAAGTAGTTATTCTCTAAAAGTTGTTGAACCTCATTTTGATTCATGGAAGTCGTATTATAACCGTCACATGTCATTCGATGTCTTGTTGCCACATACAATTCAATTTCATTATTTTCTGATGAAGTCAATTCGGAAATTCGCAACGGGAAAACCGGTTTTTCAGTTTTGAACATCATTTTAATCGCTGGCAATCCTGCCTGGTAAGTTGAGCTATCTTTCGTTAACCGGTTGGATACATTCACGCGGACAGCCACAAAATACCAACTTTTTTGAGTATAAAATTCAACGATTTGTTGTGCCGTTTGGGGAAAATCATATCCATTTTCTGCCAGCCAATTAATCAATGCCTGGCTGGTGGAACTGGAAATAACAGCGATTTTATAAGGGCCAACTTGAAGATTCTCCCAGACATTAACCCCGGTCTCTTGATATATTTCAGCGTCAGAATTGGACCCGGCATCCATAGAACCTTTACCGTAGTTTCGAGTTGAGTAAATATAGAGTTTGGGTTGCGTTCTATCATGCAAATGCGTAAAAATTGAATCGCTGACTGTTGTAATGGAGTTCTCTTCAGGGATGGAAGGTACCGGTAAAACCCAGGAAAATTTTTCAGCATCACCCTGGTATTTTACCTGTACTACCAATGTTTCCCTGTTTTTGTCAAAAACAATCAACGCCCGCTGATTGGGAGATTCAGCCGAATTCCCGACCTGTTCTTCTTTTGCACGAAAAAAACAGCCATCGGCAAACACATTGCCAGATAGCAATATTATAAATATACAAAAGAAATAAGTGGAAGCAAACTTTTTTTTAATCATGGGAATTTCCTTTTATAGTGCATATTTTAAAAATCATTTAATTCACCGCCGAGATCGCAGAGAGCGCGAAGAAAAAAGAAAATAGAACTATCAACCTTTAAAATCATTAGCCATCCTTTTGATCCCGTCTTTCAATATCATGACATTAAAGTTTATTAATAATCCAACCTGCAATTTCGTAATTTTTAAATAATTTAGTAATTGAGCTTGATCAAATGCTGTCAATTCTTTTACTGTTTTGCATTCGACAATCACTTTTTTATCGACAAGGAAATCGCATCTAAATCCGACTTCAAGAATAATATTTTCGTATGGAACAGGTAATGTTTTTTCCTTCTCGTAAGGAATATTCGCTTTTTTCAACTCATAAGCTAAAACTGCTTGATATACAGATTCCAAAAACCCAGGGCCAAGTTTTCGATGTACTTTTATAGCACATCCAATAATTTTCCCTGTCAATTCATTTATTTCCATACAAACTCTCCGCGTTCTCCGCGAACTCGGCGGTTTAATTTTTATTTGATTATGGTGTTCTCATTCTTTTTAAACGGCAGCACAAAATTCAATCCAAAATTCACTTCACTGTCAGCAATCCCTTTTGCAGAACTCAAATATTTCACCCCCGTATCCAATGATATCCATTTCTTAATAAAGAACCGGACACCGACAATCGCCTGCCACGTTTTCTTTATTTCAACCTTTTTAGTTTTGATATTATAATCAATGAATGGGATCGCCTGTAATTCAGCCAGTAGTCGCGTATCTTCATTTGCAAAAATGGACACATTGCCATAAGGATTTATCAAATTTTTTTGCAGATCCGGTATTTCTTCATAAACGTCATATCCCAAATCCTGGTAAAAAATCCATTGATAACTATTCCTTACCCGGACATCGGTCAAAGAGATACCGCCATGGAATCGGAGAAAATGAAAATCTTTTCCGATAATTCCAAAAAGCGTGGTAAACCGATTCTCCATATTCATTCTTGATAAATTGTTGCCAAGGAAATCAGTTGCGCGTACTTCCTGTTTCAAACTTGTATTGGGATCAACATTTGAACGCCAGGGAGTTGAATGAAGTTGCAATGAGAGATTGGGAATGTACCAATTTTGAGCCAGGTGCTGCGGTACTAAAGACATTTTAAAAACTGTTGAAGGAAAACTCTTTTGGTTGCCGGTCAAATTATCCATAAAACTGGAACGAGTCAATTCTATTTCCGCAATGCCACCCAATCCAATGGCAATCTTTCCCAGGAATCCATCAGTTTGTTCAACGCCAAATGAGCTGCCCATATTCACCATAATTTCCATTGAATTCAATACGCGCGCCGATGGTGCGCTGAAAGTTTTTGTTGGCGCGGAAGCTTGATTAAAATTTTCTAAAAAGCCAAGCTTGATCTTGCCGTCGCCGGAAATTAAAACATCAATCAATCCTGAACTCATTAAGAAAAATGATACTGCTGTGATAAACAATAATTTTTTTCTCATTTTTTGTCCTCTTATTTTATTGGGGCAGTTTAACGTTCGCGATTCAGTTGCAAACGCATTATTTGGATTAATTTAAGCGCAATATATCAAATTTTACAATGAGATTATCATTGCTTAATTAAGTATATGCCATTTCCAGTTCCTAACCATACTGTATTTTTCTTATCAATTGTAATTTCGGAAATCCAATCAATTGGAATATCTGGATTATTATATAGCCATCTTTTTCCATTATAGACAGAAAGAACAAAACCCTCCCTATCGTATAAGGATGCCCACAAATTCCTAGATAAATC
>JADHVV010000133.1 GCA_016783825.1 Candidatus Zhuqueibacterota bacterium
ATATAAGCGGAATTAATGCCAGGGTTAAAAATTTAGTATTATGCCCATAAGACGTGAACGCGACATATTGCGGCACAAATAAAACTGCAATCGCCGCAAAAAGACAGGCGTAGCGATTTACTTTGAAGGATTTCAACAATAGGTAAACAAGCAGCCCAAATATTAAATAATTAAGCAATATTCGCATAAATGGTGTTAATCCAATTAAATCATTAAGACCAATCACAAAAAAATTAATTGCCGAATCAATAATATTGATAAAAACCAGAGGTCCCCTTAAAGGAGCTGGTGATAAACTTGCGTAGGAAGGCAGACCTGAAAAAATATATGGGTTCCATAAAGGATAGATGCCGTCTTCCATGGCATCATTTACAAAAGTTTGGTAACTGAGTGAGGTAAGTCTATCCGGCGGCAGCATGGTTTTATTTTCAAACACAATGGGATAATAAAAAATTATCAAAAGTAAAAAAAGAATTGTCGCAGCAGACCAGTTCGGGTGACCGGTGAAAAAATTAGTTTGTGATTTTTGAAGAACAGGTTGGGAAACCGTTGATTTTCTCTTCTTTTTTTTCGACATGGAGTTTTCTCCTGTTTGAATTATCTTGGTAACTTTCCATTTTGTTTTTGGCAAAATAATTATACGGTAACCTGTCCGCCGTCTTTTTGGCGGAAATAATTAAAAGATTAAAATTCTAAATTCTTAAATTATTTTGTCAGTAATTATATTGTCGATTATTTTTACAATATTTTAATTAGCCTTTATATTACATCTATTCTAATGTATCATATGGTTCCTTCCGGCTAAACATTATTATTTTCTTACCAGCTGCTATCTCTGTCGACCGAAAAAACTTCATTAAATAAAGCCCGACAGGGTAGCAAATAATTACTAAAATTTTGAATGTAACATTTATTAAAGTTGATTCAAATGAAACCGTATAACCTATAATAAAAATAACACATCCCAGTGAAAAAATTTTTAATAATCTTTTTTTTTCATAAGATACCGGGTATAATTTTTTTGAAATGAAATACATCAACGTCATAATTAAAAAATAGGCGATGGCTGTATTAATCGCCGCAGCTATCATTCCGATTTTAGGGATCATAACAATATTTAAACCGATATTAACAGCAGCCCCAATTCCGGTAATGATTGTATAATAAATCGTTTTCACTTTGAGCAGTACGCCGATATCAACAATATAATAGATGCCATAAAAAATATATGCCAGGGCAACCAACGGGATTGCCTTTGCACCGGGCAGGTAAGCCGAAGTACTTACCAAAACAATAATTTCTTTTGCGAACAGGGAGATCAAAAGAAAAATCAACGTCGCTGCCAACAAAAAATAGGTTAATGAAACAGAATAGATGTTGTTGGCATTCTCGTCGTTCCTGATTGAAAAGACAAACGGCAGCCAGGCGGTTCTGAATGGCATCACCAGGATCATGTGAAGGATCATGCCGAATTTATAAGAAATGTCATAAAGCCCCACATCAGCCGGGGTAGCGAACAAATTTAATAGATAGCGATCCGAAACTGTCAGCGCCCAACCAGCAACCGTGCCGGGGACTATCGGCATGCCGAAATGGATGAGCTTTTTTAAAGCATCTTTTGAAAAAGAGAAACCAACTTTTTTGAATACAGTCGTTAACACAACCACAAATAAAATTGCCGCAGTAAATAAGCTGCTTTTAACGACACCAAGTATTGACTGTTTCAATATCAAAATGTGGTAAATATTAAAACTGACTAAAAACGTAAAATGTACGATATTTAAAATTGAATAGTGAACCGGTTTTTCCAACGAGCGAAGATAAGCAAGTCCAAACAATCGAAATAAGTTAAAAAAAACTGACCCGAACACAAATTTTAAATAAACGGAATAGTTTGTTGTCTTAAAAAATATTTTCGATACTGCTTCTGCATTAAAAAATAATAGGGACAAAACAAACAGCGCAATTGTTGAAATGAATATCAAAGCAGTGGAAAAAATAGCCCGTTTTTCAGCTTCGGTTTTATAATCATGAAATACCTTTAACACTGCAGAATTCAAGCTTAAAGACAGCACAAGCAGGAGTATCAATTCGATGATGTTGATGAGCGCAATTATGCCGACTTCTTCCTTTGTCAGAACCCTGGTATAAAGCGGTATGAGAAAGAACGCTATTGCTTTGATAATTGCATCGCCCAGTCCGTAAATGACTGTCTGGCTAAAGAGGCGTTTAAAATGTTCGATCATACTATTTTGTGTGTAATCTGTACGAGGTTAAATCGCAATAAAAAAATGGACACACTGATCAAAAAATCACACGGAAGAATTGGTTGAAAAAACAATTTCCGGGTGTGTTTTTGATATGTGTGAAGAATCTCCCGCATAATAGAACATATATATTTTGTAATATTATAAATGGGGACATCATAATTAAAATTATAATTATTGTTCGAATAATATAATGAAAAACGAGTTTATTTGCAATAGAAATATATGGTTTTGTATATTACTCCGTTTTTTGTGTTGATTCGGATGGATCCATTTCAGAAAGAAACCGAAAAAGAGTTTGATAACATCATTGAAGTTATACGAGAAGTCCATTTTTTATATTTGTTTTATTTGTCATATTCTAATAAATAGAAAAAAACACGAGATAAGGTGTATAATGTATTGGATCAGCAGGTCAGGCGATTAGCAGCTGATCTTCACCAGCCCGCGGGTAGTTATCAAATACTATGGGATGGTTTGGATGAGCGGGACGAAAATTTACCAGGCGGTACTTATGTTGTTGTTTTTAACCAAGATAATGCAATAGAAAAAAGAATCGCCACAAAGGTTATTGTGCCCGAAGGGTACTCCAAGACACGAAAAAACACAAAGAAAAAAATAAGTTCAGTAAAAAAAGTTAATGTATGAAAAAGTGAAAAACAATCTCTAAATATATCATCATAAGTAATTGTAATTTCATTCTTTGTGCACCATACGGGCATTAAAACCTTTGTGTCTTTATGGCAATTGCATTATTTGGGTTTAAAGCAGGGGAGTGTGTTCAGTCCGAAAAGGTGTTGTTGCTGCAGTAAGGAGAGGATTACACATGTTGAATCTGTAATATATTGATTTGAAACAGATTAAAATGGGCGAGCAGCTTTACTAAACCCAACCGGGACAAGCCAGAACCGACACTGAATTAAAAAAAAACATCACGCAAAGTCGCGAAGCCGCAAAGCATAGTCTGTATTCCTTTAAAAAATATAAGGTAACTGTACAGGCACAGTCTGTACTTCCTTAATTATATAATAAGGTAACTGTACAGGCACAGTCTGTACTTCCTTAATTATATAATAAGGTAACTGTACAGGGAAACGCAAAGTTTTTCTTTAGATTTTCATTGCGTAATCTTTGCGTCTCTGCGTCTTTGCGTGATTTTTTCTTGCCCATTGTGCAAGAAGTTCACTGTTTAGAAACTAAGGTTTAGTAAAGTTAATATGATCTTTGATTATCAAAACGGATACAATGCGATTCCTGTCTATTTTTTCAACAATAAACTTGTAACCACCATACTCAACTTCTTGCTTCTTTTTGGGCACCGACCCGATAAGATCAAAAATAAAACCGCCCAGGCTTTCATAACTTTTATCATCGGGCAGGTTTAAATCCAGCGCTTCATTCAATTCAGCAATATCCATCTTGGCGTCAACTAAAAAATGAGTATCATCTATTTTTATTACGAGTGGTTTTTCAGAATCATATTCATCCTGTATTTCACCGACTATTTCTTCAATCACATCTTCTAAGGTAATTAATCCTGCTGTGCCGCCATACTCATCAACAACAATAGCCATGTGCTGTTTTTGTGACTGAAGCTCGTTTAGCAGTTCGTCAATATGTTTGCTTTCCGGTACAAACGCAGCCGGGCGGGCTAAAGAAACCAAATCCGCTTTTTTATCTTTGCTTTTGATAAAAGGAAGCAAGTCCTTCGCATGTATTATTCCTAATATATTATCAACTTTTTCGCAATAAAGAGGAATGCGGGTATGACCCCTGGAGTGAATAATATTGATCAATTTCGTTATTGTCGTTCCTTTTTTTACACACACCATATCGATCCTTGGCACCATTATTTCTCTTACTGTCGTTTTAGACAATTCAAAAATCGAATGGATCATCTCTTTTTCATCTTCTTCAAGCGCGCCCCTCTCTTCGCTAAAATCTATTAATGTTCTTAATTCATCTTTTGACAGAAGATGCTTCTTTAAACGCACTGAAAAGAATCCTGAAAGCAATGCCGGGAATTTATCTAAAATAAAAACGATGGGAAGCAAAATATAGTTGATTACTATCAAGGGCAGGGAAACAGCAGCCGCAAATTGATAGGGATTTTTCACTGCAATAATTTTTGGCGTCAACTCACTGAAAATGAGCAAGACCATCGTTACAACAACCACTTCAAGAATAATTGCCACATCCATTGAAAAATGAAATTGCGCGCAAAGATCAGCCGTTAAAATTGCGGCAATACTTGCTGCCGCAACGTTTACGACCGTATTTCCGACTAATATCGTTATTAATAATAGCCGGGGTTTCTTTAACAAATTTACGATACGTTTGGACTTATGGGAATCGCTCTCTTTTAATCCATCAACCATTTCTTTTGATAACGAGAAATATGCTGCTTCAGATCCTGAAAAAAATCCTGAAAAAAAAACGAGCACGATAAAATAGATTATTTGTAAAAATGGTTCAACTTCCAAAAATGAATCACTCTCCTTTTAATGATATGGTTTATATATTTGAATAGCTAAAATCTTAACAAACAGAGCAAATTTTTCGCCCATCCCGACAAGTCGGGAGAACTCCCACAGAAATATTTTCCAAACATTCTTTTTTCAATTCAGTGGGAGATACTTCTGTGGGCGATTATTTCTTGTCGGTTTGAGTCAAGACTTGGGTAGATTATTAAATAAACGTTAAATAAAAATCCTCTTTCTTTGTCATATTTTTTTTATCTGTTGGGGATAAATCATTATATCCAACTAAGTGAAGCACACCATGAATTATTATCCTGAAAAACTCTTCCGTTTTGGTTGTTTTGTATTCGAGCGCCTGCCGTTCAATCTGCTCAAGATTTGCATAAACTTCGCCTTCCAAACTTTTCTTTTCCGTATCACTTTCTAATAAAAAACTTATCACGTCGGTTGCCGAATCTTTATGCAAATATTTCTTGTTCAACCCTGTTATTTGTTTATCGTCAACAAAAATTACGTTCACCAAAGCTTCATTAATGTTTTCTGTCGATAATATTTTTTTAGTAATTTGGCGAACTTTGTCTTCATCAAATTGAAATCGTTTTACGGCAGCTTCCAAATTAATTTGATAGCTCGACATTTTTTTCCTTGATTTTTTTTACTTTTGTTGGCGTTAATTTTTCATCCTGATCCGGGTATTCTATTCTACCATGAAAAGAGCCTAACAATACCGTTTGAAAACTATCGATGATCTTTGTCAGGTCCTGTAATTTTAACGGCGAATCATCTAATTCTGATTCCCGAAATCTTTCGTGAACGATAGAAATAACCATTCCTTTAATTCTGCTTGCAGAAGGATCTTTTAATGTTCTTGCCGCCGCCTCGATTGCATCTGCAAGCATCACGATCCCGGTTTCTTTTGTTTTTGGTTTCGGACCGGGGTAACGGAAACCGGATTCATCAATTTCTTCATCATTCTTCTTTTCAAGCGCTTTTTGATAAAAATAGCTCATCATGTTTGTGCCATGGTGCTCACTGATGAAATCCCTGATCTCATTGGGAAGCTTATATTCTTTGGCAATTTCCTGTCCCTGTTTTACGTGGTTGGCAAGAATTAAACAACTCATCGAAGGAGAAAGTTTCTCATGCGGATTCCTGTTTTTTCGTTGGTTCTCAATAAAATATTCCGGCTTTTCCATTTTCCCAATATCATGATAATATGAACCAACTCTTGCCAGCAGAGAATCGGCTTCAATCGCTTCTGCTGCTGCTTCCGCCAAATTACCAACCATTAAACTATGATGATAAGTGCCCGGCGCTTCGATGGATAATTTTCTAAGTATGGGATTATTTAAATCGGATAATTCCAATAAGCGCATGTCCGTTACAATTGAAAAAATATTTTCAAAAATGACTTGCAATCCATAGCAGAACAACGGCGACAAAAATCCATTAATAGCAGCAAACCACCAATACTGTAATATTGTTTTAAATGGGGTGTAATTAAGCACCTCAAAAATAGCTATTGAAAAAATATACGATCCAATTATGAGCATAATAGAATTGACAAGCCAATTTCTTTTCCGAATGCGGCTGACTGACAATACAGCAACCGTTCCTGCCAAAATAGAAATAACTGCAATGTTAAATTCATTTCCGCGAAGAATGCCAATAATAATAGCTAATACAATTGTGCCGACAAATCCAACCCGGGTATCAAAAAATATCGTAAGTAACATAGCACCTATGGTGATCGGGATGAGATACGGGGAGAGCATGAAATGGTTGATATTATAAGTTAAAACAACAACAATCAAAAAGATGATAGCAATTAATAGAATTTTATTAAAATCTTTGGCTGTCCGGCTGCGATTTCCAACTAAAAAAACCACAAAAATTCCAATAACAAATCCGATCAATAAAAATTTCCCAATAAACCTGGTGAGTGTTACGAAGAAACCTTTTCCGCTTTCTCTTTCGGCTAATTCAGTGGATAAGGAATTTAATTTTGCAATATGGCCTTTGGTAACCCGTTCATAGCGGTCAATAATTCTTTCATTTGCCAACACTGTTCCTTTGGCTAACGGAACATTATTTTTACTTTCAACCACCCGCTGTTCTGTTTCCATTGCATCATAAATGATATTGGAAAAAATAAACGCGGACAATATTTCATAACCGGTGCGCACCCGAAGATCGTCGTTCTCAAAAGCAGTGCGTAATTTTTCAACCAAAACATCGTCTATATCTTCTTTGTCATAAAAAACATCGATGTCTTCAATTACTTCTTCAACATCCGTTATAATTAGGATTTTATTGTCAACTTTCTTAATTTCATCTTTGCTCAAGCTCAGGATTCCCAGGGAACACACATCCCTTACCAGCCTGGTCAATACTTGTTTGAAATCATCAGTTGTTTTTTCCTTTGACTCTTTCACCAGGTGGTTCAAAATTTCATCGGAACTTTTAATTTTATTTAATTGCAGCTGGTTGGTTAATTTTTTTATTTTGATAACATTTTGTGTTTCCAATTTATATATTGATTCGAGCGAATCAAAAAATGTTTCTATCTTTTGCAACTGGTAATCGCAAATACTATCGCTCCTGACAAATACGGTCAGCACCTCGCCTTCAGCCCTCTTTAAATCGTTACTGTATTTCGCATCGGTTTTGTTTATGGCAAAATTAAACGGAGCGATGATTTCATCTCCAACATAAACTTCACCTTCTTTCAAATCAGTATATTTGTACGATCTTCCCCTGGGGAGCATTAAAGAAATAATTAGTATTAAGGAAAACAAAACCAGAATCGACCAAAAATATTTTTGAACAAACGGCTTATGCTGTCCATTATTTCCATTAATTTTTGCTTTGGGCTTTTTCTCATATTTTTTTCTAAATATTTTAAATATTTTATTCACAACCTAACTCCAGGTATTTACTTGTTAATGGTTAAAATGCAACAACTGGTCACCTTATGCGAAAAGAAATCCCATTTGAAAAGTGGCAGTTGCAGCAGCAGTGGCAGTCGTTCCAGAGCACTGTTTGTGATAATGCCTGTACAGTTACCTTATTTTTGTTATGGCAATATAGATTGTGCTGCTGCTGCCACTGCAACTTTTACCTTGAAACATGAAATTTGTGCAAGAAAAATTTCTCAAATAGTGTTACAAACTAAATCTTAACAAGTGTATTTCATTTTACATTGAAGCTGTTTTATTTTGAATCATTCAATTCAATTTTTGTTTCGTCATTATCTGTCTGCGCCAGGCTTAACAGGTTGTTATTATTGTAATTTTCATAAGCTTTAATTATCTGCCTGACCAGGCGATGCCTGACAACATCATTTTCGGACAAATACACAAAATCTATACCATCAATTTCTTTTAAAATATTTTGTATTTGAACCAAGCCTGATTGTTTTTTATCGGGCAAATCGATCTGGGTAACATCTCCTGTTATAATCGCTTTTGAATTAACACCAAGCCGTGTTAAAAACATTTTCATTTGATTGGGAAAAGTATTTTGCGCTTCATCCAGTATTACAAAAGCATTATTTAATGTTCTGCCGCGCATATATGCAAGGGGGACAATTTCTATGGTGCCGTTTTCCATGTATTTTTTCAATTTTGCCGGAATAACCATATCGAACAACGCATCATATAATGGTCTTAAATACGGATCAATCTTTTCTCTTAAATCACCCGGTAAAAAACCAAGACTTTCACCGGCTTCAACAGCAGGTCTGGCTAAAACAAGTTTATCAATTTTTTTATCTCGTAATTGTGACAGGGCGACAGCCACTGCTAAATACGTTTTTCCTGTGCCAGCCGGACCAATAACAAAAACAATGTCATTTTCCCTGGTTGATTTATAATATTTTTTTTGTCCGGCTGTTTTAGGTTTTATGTGTCCTTCTTTTGTATAAACAATGACTGAATTCAGGTCTGTATTTTTGTTATCTTTTGTTCGTCCCGATTTTAAAACCTCAATAACTGTAATAATATCATTTTCTGTTAATTTTTCATTTCTTTCAAGTATCGTTATCAACTCGGCAAATACTTTTTCGACTCTTTTTACTTCTGCGTCATCTCCAATTAAGGTCAATTCGCTGCCACGAGCAGCAATTTTAATATTAAAATGACGCTCAATTTCTTTTAAATTGTTATCGTTTAATCCAAACAAGTTTAGTTGATTTACACCGCGAATTGATATTTTCTTTTTTGTTTCAATTTTGGTCATATTTAAACTTTTTAAATTTTATAATTTTAATCTCTCTTCAGAAAAATTGATTGAAATATATTTAAATAATTCGTAACTGTTCAGTTGTGTGTTGTATGAATGTCATTCTGAACGAGTGGTGTGATGAGGGTGGATGGGAAGTGAAGAATCTCTTAATTAAAGAAAAATTTCAGAAAACATACGAGATTCTTCGGTCGCAAGCTCCCTCAGAATGACATTTAATATAGTATCTGAATAGTTACAATAATTCAATGTAAACATCCCCCCTTGCCCCAATGCCGTTAGTTTTAGCGAAAATATTTTACCATCATTCACAATTAGCAATTCACAATTAGTTTTAACAAGTTATCTAAAAAAATTGAGAATTGAGAATGCTTAATTGAGAATTGTGAATGAAAATAATTACTACCTTACCTTAAGTTAATGCCATCGCCATTTAATGCAAGCTGAACAGAGAGTCTAATACATTAAATAGAAAAAAGCTCTTAGCACCAGACAGATACTGATAACCAAGAGCTTTTGTCGTTCAATTTAAATCAAAGGATGTTTTACGGTAAAATCAAAAACGATAAATAAGTTTTGATTTACTCAGGAATAATAAGTACTTGATGCGGATAAATTACATCTTTATCCGTAATCACATTGTTATTGGCTTCGAAAAGTTTGGTCCATTTTGTCGGATCATTCAATACTTCAGCCTTAGCGGCGATTTTAGCCAACCAGTCGCCTTTAACAACAATATACTCATTATCTGCTGCGCTTCGTTGAATTTTGAAAATCTGATCAGCGTAAATCAGATCAGCGTCTTTGATTTGATCACGGTTATAGGTGTAAATACGAATCCACTGGTATGGATCATCGTAAATATCTTCTTTACCGGAAATTTTCCAGAGATAATCGCCTTTTAAAACCGTGTATTCATCAAAATCAGCTTTGGGTAAGCTTGCTCTTAATCGAGAAATTTTTCCCTCAATCATAGCGGTCTTATCCATCATTTCACTTAATAACGCAATTTTGTTTTCTCCCAACGCTTTGAGTTCTTCTTCGAGCGCACAAATTTCTTTTCTTCTCTGAAAAAGATCTTCAGGGGAAAGCGCTGCTAATCCATCAACTTTTGCTTCAATAGCGTCGAGGGAGCTTCTGTAACCATCAACATCATCCCCACTCGCTTCTACTGATTCATAAATAGCCTGCCATTCGGCAGCAGTTAAGTTTTCAAGTTCTGCTGTTTCAGCCGCAACTTTTTCAAGGCTTGATTCCGTTGCAGTAATTTCTGCTTTGGCATCCGCTTCTCGCTTTTGCAAGTCTGCCATTTTTGCATTGTATTCATCCATTGTCCATTCACTGCACGTTAAGTCTTGCGCGTAGGACATAGATGCTGTCAATGCAAAGATAAGAGCGAATACGGATGCGATTTTTATAATATTTCTCATTTTTGTTTCTCCTTAAAAATAATTGTTTGAGTAATACTACAGATCGCTTAATCTCTGTTTTACTGTTTCTTTTTCGCTCTTTGCATCTTCGAGCTCTTGCTTCTTTGCAGCGAGGTTAGCTTCAGCATCTGTCAATGCTTGCTTTTTCTCTTGCAATAAATCTTCAGCTGCTGTTGCTGCTTGCAGTTGTTCCTCATAAGCCTGACATTGTTTTTCGTTTGGATGACGAGTACACCCTGCGATTGTGAAAGATAAGATTAAACAGGCTACTGAGACAAGAACGGTTAACGTTCTCAAGAATTTTTTCATTAAGATAACACCTCCTTCCATAAATAAAATTTTCTTTTGATTGTTTTGTAATAAGGTGAATAAAATCTTTCCCCTCCGAAACTCAAAAGAAAGTTTTAATTAATTTGGCTTGATCGATTATGTTTATTTTATTTAACTTTATAAATCTTTTAATGATAATAAAAAAAAAAGTAATTGTCAAGAAAAAAATTATTTAAATTTCGGATTTACGATTTCGGATTTGGGAATTATTTTAATTTGGCATTTTGGATTATTACCTCTCATTTCTTAAAAATGTGTTATTCCTTCCATTCCGAATTCTAAAATCCGAAATCGAGATGCCCAATTCTTCCAATTGCTTAGCATCTACTTCCGCAGGTGAATTATCCATCAGCGATAACGCACTGGTTGTTTTTGGAAATGCGATTACATTGCGGATTGAATTTTCCCCTGCTAAAATCATCACCAACCGGTCATATCCAAACGCAATCCCACCATGGGGCGGCGCGCCATATTTTAAACCATCCAATAAAAAGCCAAATTTTTCTTTTGCTTCTTCTGCATTGATTTTTAATAAATCAAACACTTTCATCTGCGTTTCATAATTATGATTACGAATGCTGCCGCCAGCCACCTCGTATCCGTTTAACACCAAATCATAAGCCCGCGCTTTAATCGCACCGGGATCAGATTCAAACAATTCTGTGTTACCTTCATTTGGGCTGGTAAAAGGATGGTGCATTGCAATGTATCGATCTTGCTCTTCATCATATTCTAATAAAGGAAATTCAGTCACCCAGCAAGGACGAAATTCATTTTCCCCGATTAAATTTTCGTCCTTTCCCAATTTAGACCGCAAACTGCCCAACAGCTCCATGGTTTTTTTCCTGTCGCCGGCAATAAGAATTAACAGATCACCGGGTTCGCTTTCCATTATATGATTAATTTCATTCATCATTTTTTCAGTGAGAAATTTCTTAATGGAAGAATCCCAACCATCAGTTCGAACTTTAGCAAATAACACACCTTTGCCGCCCAACTGCAAAACAAAATTATTCAAGCCATCAATTTGTTTTCGGGAATAGTCAGCCTTTCCTTTCAAATTCAACCCGGCAATGATGCCGCTATTTTTGACAGTAGTAGAAAAAACTTTGAATTCACTTTCCGCCACAATTTTGCTGACATCTTTTATCTTCATCCCAAATCTTAAGTCAGGTTTGTCCGAACCATAAGTGTTGAGGGCATCATCATAAGACAGGACAGGGAATGGTGTTTTCAATTCCAAATCAAGCAGGTCCTTAAATATTTGTTTCATTAATCCTTCGGCAATATTAAAAACATCCTGCTCCGAAACAAATGACATCTCAATATCAATTTGTGTAAATTCCGGCTGTCTTTCAGCGCGCAGGTCTTCGTCCCTGAAACATTTCACAATTTGAAAATACCTGTCATAACCGGCAATCATCAGGATCTGTTTGTACGTTTGAGGAGATTGGGGCAGCGCGTAAAATTTACCTTTCTGCATTCGGCTGGGAACAAGATAATCCCGCGCGCCTTCCGGGGTGCTGCGCATTAAATATGGTGTTTCTATTTCCAGAAAATCTTGTCCTGTGAGATATTGCCTCACTATCTGCGAGGTTTTATGCCGAACGATCATATTCTTTTGAAGTTCGGGACGCCTCAAATCAAGATAACGGTAACGAAAACGGAGCTCCTCGCTGGCATCTACGTTATCAATAATTGGGAACGGCGTTGTTTCAGCGCGATTAAGGATTGAGTATTCCTGCGCAATCACCTCAATTTCACCGGTCGCCATTTCCGGGTTGACCATCCCATCGGGACGATGCCTCACTTTACCTGTTACTTTTATTACGTATTCCGGCTTTAACTCCCTGGCTGAAGCATAAGTTTTTTCATTTTCCGCCGGATCAAAAACTATTTGCGTGATGCCATAAATATCGCGCATGTTTATGAATATCAAACTACCGTGGTCGCGCCGGCTGTCCACCCAGCCGCATAAAACAACCTGGTTGTCTTTTTGTTGGCTTCTTAATTCGCCGCATGTGTGGGTTCTGTTTTCCAAAGCAATCTTTTTCAAGTTTTTCCTCATTTATTTTCAAAGTTATAAACCCAGCGCAGTGAACTGCAACTAGAAATTTGAAACAATGCTTGATACTGGATGGGTTGGGGGAATCCAGTTACGAGAATCAAGTATCCAGAAACTTTTTGCACCATTAAATTTAATCTGTATTCAAAAATTTTTGCATAAAAAACAAAGATTTCTCTGGTAATACTATAGCAACTTGATGGAAGTTAAATAAAATATCATTTAAATGCAACATTGATTTTATATTTCTTCTATAATAAGGAATAATTAATGTTGCAAAATTACAACAAAAAGAAACAATAGTGTTGCAAAAAAACGACAGTCCTGTTCATTTCAAAATAAATCAGGTTAATAAAAATATATTGTTACCGTGTTATTAAGGTATGGTATGTTTTTTGTCTTAATTGATCAACTTCTT
>JADHVV010000134.1 GCA_016783825.1 Candidatus Zhuqueibacterota bacterium
CTAACGAAATGTCGGTCTCAATTCCTTTGTTGCTGATGAAACTTTTGGTTTGCTCAAAGGTAGCGCCAGGTGTTTGTTGTTTATGTTTTACCGTTTCTGAAATTAAACTTAAATCATGGCTGTGATAAGGAATTAAAGCTGATGGCAACAGCGAAAAAGTGCGGTGCCTTGTTTTCAGATGTCCTTTTTTTCGACACAACCACCTGGGAATGGGAACATCGCTGTAAGCTATAAAAAACATAACAACTTGTTTTCGATAATAAAATCCAATTCGCACAGCACAATCTTTTCCTTCACAAAGGGGGCATTGTTCGCTGTAATCAGGAAAGTCATAACTTTCTTTTGCTGTGGCGATATAATTCGCCATCGAATCGACTAAAAAAAATGGAATTTGAATATAGGCTGCCAGGGAAATGTTTGTTAGATGTTTATTTAATGTTGACTATTTTTTAAATCTTTAATATAACATTTTCCCTGGTATTGTTTATAATATTTCTTGTGATTTTTGTTACTTGGGGATGAAAGAGGGATCAAAATAACAATTGGGTAACAAGGTAATTGGGTAACAAGGGAATTGGGTAATAGGGTAATTGGGTAACAAGGTAATTGGGTTACAAGGGAATTGGGTTACAAGGGAATTGGGTAATAAAAAATTTATTTGTATTATGAATTCCTTATTACCCAATAAACTCATTACCCAGTTACCTTTTTGAGCAGTGCAAAAGACTCGCTTCTTTTACAAAGTCATTCTTACCTAATTGTACTGGCTTGTCCAGATTAAGCTAAAGCAGAATAATATTATGTTTCCGGCACTTTTTAATCATGTCATCGGGCCAAATACTGCTCTGAATTTCCCCAATATGGGCTTTTCGCAGAAAATACATACAAAGCCTGGACTGACCAATTCCACCTCCCAGGGTAAGCGGCAGTTCGCCTTTTAATAACCGTTGGTGAAAATAGAGTTCCTTTCTTTCTAATGAATTACTGATCTCTAATTGTCTTAAAAGCGCGTCTTTGTCCACCCTGATCCCCATTGATGACAGTTCATAAGCGCAGTCCAAAATTGGATTGTAAACCAAAATATCGCCATTAAGTCCCACATATTTACCATTGGAAGGTGAAGACCAATCATCATAATCCGGCGCCCTGCCGTCGTGTGCTTTGCCGTCTGCAAGCTCTGCACCAATCCCAATAATGAAAACCGCACCATATTTTTTGCAAACTTGATATTCCCGTTCCATGGGAGTCAAATCAGGATACATTTCCAGAAGTTCTTCGCTGTGGAAATAGGTTATGGTTTCCGGTAAAATTGGTGAAATCACTGAATGATTGTGGCTGACATATTTTTCTGTTCGCCTAATCACATCATAAATTTTGTTCACAATACATTTCAGCAGATCGAGATTTCTCTCTTTTTTTGAAATCACCTTTTCCCAATCCCATTGATCAACGTATAAAGAATGAATATTATCCAACTCTTCGTCGGGGCGAATTGCATTCATATCAGTATAAATTCCTGCACCTGGCTGGAAACCATAATCAGCAAGCATCATCCGCTTCCATTTAGCCAAAGATTGAACTATCTCTGCGTCGATATCATCCAACGCTTTGATTTTAAAGGAAACCGGTCGCTCGATTCCATTTAAATCGTCGTTTATGCCTGTTCCTGCTTTTACAAAAAGCGGGGCAGTTACTCTTAACAAATTTAATTCAAACGCCAAATTCGTCTGAAAAAATTCTTTGATCAAACGAATTGCCTTCTCAGTCTGTTTGAGATCCAGTAAATTTTTGTAGTTTTTAGGGCACACCAAGTTAGTTTGCATTTACATCTCCTTGAATTGTTGATATTAATTTCATTTATTCTTCACTAATATAGTCTTCTTCGCTCAATAATTCTCTCGTTGTTTTTTTTATTGCAGAGCGATCGTACTTATCGTGATCATCCATTATCCTGGTATATGGCTTAATTTGCCAGGTATGGCGCACATTTTTTCTTATTTCGTTTTTATCAATTTTTATTTTCATGATTACACCTCTTTCAGATAATACTCCCAAAAAACAAAAAACCCATCACCGACAGCCGATGATGGGTTTAGATTTATCATCTAAAATTTTTTAATCACTGTCAGTGAATAGAATCCAAACTATTGCAACCGCTGGATTGAACGGATCATTATTATTTTGAAAATTATTTATTTGATTTTTTTTCATATTGAGATTTATTTTCATTTTTATTCTGTATTAGAATTTTAATTGCTAACGAATATAATAATTTCAAATCCAGTAGTCAAGCATTTTTTGTTTCTGCAGGTAAAAAGAAAAAAGGAGTGCATCGCCTTTATGCGATGCCTGCGGCATTATTTTTCTCTTTTTACAGCTTCCATAAGCATATCACTATATGAACAATCGATCAAATCGTTATTTTGAATTTTGAACAAAGTCACGTATTTTCCACATTGCTCAGTCAATTTCTCCCTACCAATATCACCTGCTTCATCTATTGCCTCGATCTCAATAAATGAGCCAAGCTTTTCCACGCTATCGATATGAAACTTAACATTGTTCAAAAAATAAATCTCCCTGGCTTTTTCCACAACAACCAGAATCCCCAGCCCGTTTATCAGGACATCTTTAAGGGAAGAGTCAGGATTTGGGCGATAGAGCGTTACAATAGAATCTTTTGCGCCGGATTTATTTTCGCGATTATAATGAATCAGGTGGTTTTCAACATTCCCTTCCCTCAGTTTTAACCTGCCATTCTTACAATTGAAGTAAGTATCAATTTGATTATCCAATCCTTTGAAAGCAGCATCATGTTCCTGTAATATTTTTCTAATTTTGTCAGGATTGTTGGTTCTTGCTTTAATTTCGATATTTAGAAAACTCATTTTTGTCCTTTAAAAACAATCATTTTGACTCTAATTATTTTGACTTGATATCTCTTTGTTATTGCATTTTTCTGATACGAACATCTATCTCTTTTTGATGTTTTAATGATATCTTTTTCAAAATTTTGTTGAGCAGACAAAACCAATGTCGAAATAAATGAAACTTAAATTGTTAACATAATAATTTTTAGCATGGTAGCGCTCCTTTTTCATATTTATTGTCTTTAAATCTACATTGCCAAACATAATAAACGACTAATGAAATTTACTAAAATAATTTTCAAGTTTATCAACAATATCACTTCTTTCAACTTCAACAAATCCTTTGGCAATTTTAAATAAGTAATTCCGGTTTAAATTCTGATGATGTATTTTAAAAAGCGCTTCAATATCTGCCAAATCTTGTAATCTTGAAGCGACAAGTTTATAGATGATCAAATCTTCGACGGAGCATAAAGAAATCTCTATTTTGCCAAAATTAACTCTTTGTGATCTTTTTATTACATTATTATCAAATCCACTTAAACCGGCAGAAAAATCTACGCGTATTTTTGTTTTCTCATAATAAACCGGCAAGACAAAAAACTTTTCAAAAAATCCCAACGGATCGTCTTTCAGGGGAGTAAATTCTGTTAAAATGATCTCTCCAATTTCTCGAATCTGTTGAATATCCACCAAAAGAGTAATATCAATATCTTGCGTTGTACGAGGTATTTGATGTACAACAGCAGACAGCCCTCCAATTAAAGCATAAGGTATCGAATTATTTTTACAGATCGTGTCAATGGCAAACAACGTTTTTTCAAATCCTGATAAGCTCATAATACTGTTACTCTATTTAAAAGGTTTCTAACCATAATTTTTGTTTTTAATTTATCTTCTAAAAGAGGTGGTATCTTTTTACCTTTCAAAGAAAACAAATAAATTTCGTCCATGAATTCTAAAAATCTTCTAAATGTTTTCTCATCCGAATATTCGGTTTTTTGTCTTTCATCCTCCAATCTCCCCAACAACTCATATTTTGCCTTAAATTGTTGGTATTCCTTTTTTGTCATATTCATAACAGACCTTTTGATTTGAAAGAAATTCAATAACAATGTAAAAGAAAAAAAGAGAAATGTCAAGATAAAAAAAATCCCTGCAATTTTTCACTGAGGGATTTTTTTATGAAAGACAAATATCATTTGTTAGATTTATTTTGGTGGTGGTTGCTCTGGCTTTTTCTTCTTTTCCGGTTCTTTTTTCTTTTGATCTTGTTCTAAAAGTCGCCTCAATCTTTCAATCTCTTTTTCCGCTTTTATTCGTTCAGTCTTGATTTTATCTAGTTCTTCTTCAGTAGATTCAGCTTCCTGTTGCTCCCTGATAATTTCTTCAAATAATTTCTTCCTGCTATCAGCTCTTCTTATTAAAATTTCCTTATTGCTTACTGAATGGTTTTTAATCGGTAATATTAAAAATTTAAATCCTAAACGAATCCGCCAGTCCGGATAATTAGGTAATTCCGCACGAACGGATTTTTGAACAAATTCATAAGAAGTTTCATCTTTGTCTTGAGATATTCTAAAATCTGATCCTGCGCAAATCGATAACCAACGGGTTGCTTTATATGTAATGGTCGGCGTAAAATATATGAAATTTTCCAGGCTATACGCTGTTTCAGGCGGTTGTTGAAAAAAAGTATTTCCAAATAATTCAAATGAGAAATCAAATGTCGAAGTCGGTATTTTTATACCAATACCATACCTGAATTCCTGGCTAAAGTATTTTACCGGGGAGGGATCATCATCAAGTCCGGTCAGCTTCTGATCCACATCATTATGATTCAAATAACCAAGATTAAAATCAATTGATAAACTTTCCTCAGCATAATCAAGATACTTCACATAGCTTAATATTCCTGTAAAACCCCATGCAACCTTTCCTGCTGAATACGGTTCTAAAGCAATATTATGGTATTCTCCGGTGGGCAACCTTGTATCCAGGCTAATCCCCCATACCATTGAACTTCCCCTGAAAATATGTGATCCAAATTTTAACCCGATAAAAAGGTCATCTGGTAAATTGTAACCGGTTTTACCTTTATTCGTATCCTGGTAAACGACCGGTGAAATTGCCAGTTCAATGTGATCGCTTATCCCAACATTCAAACTAAAAGCGCCCTGAACATCCCAAATGGCTGAAGGAGGTGATTGGACGATTTTACCGTATGCCTGGCTCCGCGCATATAAAGATAAATGTCCGGATTTCAGATTCAATGCGGATTTAACATGGGTCATTCCATGACCACCATTGATTATTGTTCCCTGGGCCAGAGAATAGCATAATAAAACATGAAAAACAATAGTCCCCCTGATCCACCTTTTTTTTGAATTCATTTTTACCCCAATAGTTATTTAGACCAATATAGGTCTAATATAATAAAAATATTCGCAAAAACAAACATTTTTTTCAGTCAATATTAAAAGATTTTGTCAACAATATGTTCAAACCGACGGATAATATAAAATGATTTTTTTCTCCCAACCGGTTTAAATAATGGGAAGGATTATCGCGATAAATGAAAGAAGCAAAAAGTCTTAAACTTGTGTTGTGAAAATAATAAAATTTTAGCTCATTAATAAGATTATAGCTGACCGGCGTCAGGGGAAAATCTTCATTGATAAGCGGGAATAAGTCAGTAAGCGCTACATCGCCATAACGTCCGTAAATCAATTCATTCTGAAAAAAGAATGGGAAAAATCCCCAATATGCCATTTTCAGTTTTATTTCCTCGCAACCGGCACAGGGATAGCCCAATCCAAGCCCTCGATAGTGGTAATTTTCGTAGGTATATTTTGATTGATATGTCCTGTTCCAAACTCGAACATAAGTTAAGCCAATATTTAATCCCTTAATAAATGCGTCACCATTACGGATGGAAAGCATAGCAGCAAACCGATCAGGGTATCGCGCACGGTCATTTTGTCCCGGTTCATTATTGACAATAATATCATCGATTAAAAATTGTGTATAGACTGATAATCTTGGTACTGGTTTATAAAAAATATCCATTGCCCAGAAACCGTCCATCTGCTTTCGGTCATTTCTTTGGATGGGATAATAGAAGTTTGTGGGATTCATAAAAGCCAATTCAAAATCCCGACCATGCCCGCCATAAGTTGCCATTTCAGTGAAAGCTATTTGTAAATTATTTTTTATACGCCAGTCCAAGCGATGACCAACCATGTACTTTCGGGCATCATTTACAAATTCAACCTGCGCATCACTTTGCTCTTTAGAAAGCGCATCCAGGTTTTCCAATTGTGCATAAATCAATGAGAATTTCAAACTGTTTGTCGTGTAATTAAAAAGCAAATGGTCGTAGCTGTAAGGATTATTTGATAAAATCAAACTCTTTTCACCGATGGGTCCCCAATTACGTTTAGTCCTGCCGATAAAAAAATCAAAATTAGAAAAGTTCAAATTCAAATAGGCTTCATTAATCCTGCCATAAAGCCAATGCTCAGACTCTGATAAATCGCCGGCAAAAAACCGGTCATTTTTATAATTTTCATCAAAAGTGACCTGGTTAGCCAAAGTTAGATGTTTAGATTTATAATAAATCCCCCCTGCTGCGTTATAAAAATTTAAGGCAGCTTCATCTTTTTTAAGTAAATCACCCAATAACAGGTATAAATTTGTATTACCATTTGAGTAATACTTTCGCCAATATTTATCAAAATAAATCTCTGTGTTTGACTGATTATTTTTAAAGGCGTAGTCCCGATCCAGTTCATAAGGCTGCCGGAATACAAATTTTGGAATTTTTTTCCCGGAATTAATTTGATAATCGAGATAGTCATACACAATCGTTTCAAGGGGTAGATAGTGAATCGAAGTTTGAGATTTGCTTGACTCTATCAAAGATAAAAATAGTATCACCGTTAAAAGCAGATACTTCATATTCTCCCTAATCATTTTTAAACTCCAAAATAATACACAAGTCACTAATAACCAATGACTTTAATAACTAATGACCAACGACTATTTACCAACTACCAATCACAACTAACAACTCACCAATCACCAAATTACCGACTCCTCGCTCGTTTGAACACAATGTTATAGAATGCTTTGAAAAAATATTCGATATCTGTTGTAAAGCGGTTTTCTAACTTACGGTTCAAATATTTTCTTTCTGATTCTAATATCTCTTCAAATGAAGCAGGCATATCTGTGTAATATGGCGGCACTAACCCGGGTTTAAATTGAGTTCTTAATTTCTGTAATTCTTTAGGGTAAAGATCAAAGTAATGCTGGCTTAGCGCCCTCACTCCAATTAGGTTCACATCTCCCCGAATGAAATTAACAAGTTGTGGCAATTCATCAATCCACATTCTTCGTAACAATCTACCCCAGTTTGTAAGGCGGAAATCACTATCAAATTTGCCATTGGACTGAAGTTTATTTTGCTCGTAAATATAATCTTGCAAATATTCCGAATAGGGGTGCATGGTGCGCAATTTGCTGATATAAATAATATTTCCACCGTACCCTATTCGTCTCAAGCTGATGATTGGACCATAAGATGGATTTCTATCGATACTTGGATTTTTTACGCATTTTGCAATATAGTATAACCGGTTATGAATTTCAGTTATTGCCAGCGCCTCAAATCCACAAAAATAAAGTCTCCCTAATATTTCTGCTTTTGATAAAATCCGATTCTTACCCCGGGTGAAAAAAAAATATAACTTTTGAATCACCGGCAATTTAGGAAAAATTCTTCTGAAAACAAAATCAACCGGGTATAATAATTTTGTAAGGTAGGGAGGAAATTTTTCTTTGAACCATTTCCAATGCGTTGTAATTGTATGCGCTTGCCCGATAAAATAACCGCCATTATATATTTTTTTGTGCACTTCAAGAAAGTAACGATTTACATAACGGAAATCATTTATTTTATGCAAATTAATTATCAGACTCATTGACTGATTTTCTAAAATTTCAAAGTTAAATGGATTGTGGGTATCCAATATTCTCGCATCAGCCTGATCAATTGAATTTAAATCAATTTGCTCATTTATAAAGTCATATAATTTTTTATCCTGATCTAAGTAATCATGTTCTAACTTTGACTTAACCGGTAAAATCACTAATCTTTTCGGCAAATCAACTTTCTGCGCTCTAATTAATTCTTCTTCTTCAAATATTTCTTTGGCTTCTGATACTGAATTTATATCACCGTTATTATTTATGTCAAAACCATAAATATGATTTAAGAAGATGTAGATTGCTTCAATGGCAATTAATAAAATGAAGCTGCCAAAAATCTGAAACCGGGAAAAATGGTACAAATCGAAAACAAATATAAAAAACGCCATTGTCAAAAACATTAACAGAAACGCCTTAAAAAAAGGAGAGAAACCATAATAGACATTTTTGTAATTTCTATGTTCAAATTTTCTTGTAACAAATCCCATTAAGAACCATGAACCATAGAGCCCTAGTAGTATCTTTTCATATTCAATGGGAAGATCAAAAGCGCCTCTTTTTAAATAATTTAACACAAGGAAGGAAAACGAAAGCGCGATAAAATCCAGTATAAACCTTCTCAATGAAAAATGGTGTACAGTATCGCCAATTATTTGGCGATTGATTGGCAGACTGAAATGACGTTTTCCGTTGATCAAGTAATAGGAAAAAAAAACTGTTGCTTCCATGAAAAAATATAACGCACAAGTGCCAAGTGTTTGAAGACGGGAGAAATTGTAATACCCAATTACAACGAGTGTTATCGCGATGAAATAGAGGATTGCGATTGAGGATTTGAAAATAACAGCTAATCCTTTTCTAAAGCTGGCGTAGGATTCCGGGTTAAATTTTTTATAATAACCGGACATTATTAGCCAATACGCGATAAACAGAAAAGAATAATAAATATATCTCGGGGTTAGAAAAAGATCGCCTCTCTTTAAATAATTCATAAAAAATATTGAGGATAAAACAATTAAAAAATCAATAAAAAAAGAAAGGACAAAAAAATGTTTGATTAAGCTGAGTCGTCCTTTTTGAACAACCCCAGGGTGAGCTGTTTTCACGGTGGTTGAAAAAGAACCACTATTTTTCTCTCTGTTTTCAGCCGTTAATTTTTTTTGAGATTTTAGTTCAAGCGTTGTGTTGGATGGAATCTGTGGACTCACTTAATGCTTTCCCTTTATTGTTATACTTATTGGTGATTGGTTATTTGTTAGTGGTGAATGGTTTTGTAATTCAACATGAAACAAAATTAATAATTAAAATATTGAACGAAAATAAACCGGTTATTCAATAGTAAAATAAAATGGGATTTTAGTTTTTTAGGAATTGGCTTGAATGAGATTTCTTTTTTTATTTGATTATAACCAAATATAATCAAATAAAACAGTTAGTTGTGTGATTTACATCAAACAAACAATTTTTATTATAAAAATAGCTGAAAGATGCAATATCAAAAAAATCAGCTATTTAGACGGCAACATTCATACCAAAAACTCAAATGAATAAATAGGCAACAAAATCAAACTTTTTAAGAAAATTTGGAAAGGATAAAGGATAAAAACATACTGATGAATTCTAATTAGCCATCGTAGACAATAAGAGGAGTAAACGGATCCTTATGGATGCTAAGTCAGCTATAGAAGTTCTCTGACCACAAGAAAGTGAGGAAGCAGAATAATTAGTGTTTGTCCGAAATTGATATAATGTTTTATTTTTAATAGATTAATAGTGGTTAATGTTTGTAATTATCGAACTCACCCCCCGGCCCCCTCTCTTAATAAGAGAGGGGAAGTAACTTTCTGAATTATAAAAAGTTAACTATTGTATAATTGATCCCCCCCTTCTCTTTTTAAGAGAAGAGGGCCGGGGGGATGAGTTAAATAAGAACAATTTATGATACCATTAACTTATTATAATTCAAATGATTACTAGCAGCCCGGACAGACACTAATTAACCCATTAGTCGAAGCATAAGAAATTCAGCAAAATTGTAATATTAGAAACGTTAAGATAGCTCCTTCTTTTCCACAGCTGTTAAAAAGAACAATCGATACATTGAGAAATTATTAACAATAATATTGAACTTAAAACATTTTTTTGCTCGTTTTTTACTTAAATCTTATCCAATTTTGAAGGCTTGAGGTGAACTTAGGTTAAGCTTTTATATAAAAAAAAATAAGGAAATAAATAACAATGCCTACCCCATTCGCAAGTACATCGTTAATATTAAATGTGCGATAAGGGTGGAAATATTGGACTATTTCCAGAAAATAACCATAGAAAAAAATTGCGACCAGGATAAATATTATTTTTGTTAATCCCTTTTCAGCCATGACCAATACACCCAAAACAGACGCTACAAAATATGCTGCTACGTGTAAAAAGAAACCCGAATCTGTTAAAGAAAGTTTATGAATAATATTTTCTTCAGCATTTGCTCCGCCAATAAAAAGAGAAAGGAAAGCTAATAAAAAAAGGTAGCTATAAAAACCATATTTAATTATTGATTTATTGTTTAACATTGAGTCAACATGCTAATGTCGTTTGAGCGACAAAACGGTGCGCAATATTATCAACCATAACTGAAAATCCTTCCAAAGTGCGAACTCCTAATAAAATTAAATCGCCTTTATCACCAAACACAACTTCATCGATAGTTTCATATCCTTCTGTTCTTAATATCACATAACCAATTTTCCGTTCTATCCGTTCCCCGGTAAGATTTCTTTTTAGAAAGTCAAGCCCTACAATATCCAACAAATCGTACCAGGAAAGCCTCTCCAGTATTCTAATGAATATTTTTTCAGCAGTGAACGGCCCTGCCGATTCTCTTTTCCCAGCAAGAACCAAGTATAAATCATACGGTTTAACATCATAATCCCATATTATATTTGTCAGAATATTTTCTATCTTCTTTTTATCAACTACATTTTGCATGTTCATCAAATCTCGTGATTGATTTTCATATAATGTTCAAATCCCATTTTAGGATAATGAAAAATTTAAAAAATCTTTATTTCAAGTACTTCAATAAAATTAAGGATATTTTCAAAAATGATTTTTCATCTTTACAATTATTTTCAATATCAACTTGAAGAAAAGGCGGAGTTAAATTATCCCCATCCCTAAATAATTCTTTTCAAATCCGCTAAAACCCAAAGATACGTCAACTTCTATTTCTGACTGTTTGGTTGCGCTCGCCAAACATAATATACTTCATCAATAAACTTGAAGAACAGTTCTGACGATTTGGGATGGGTTATTGAATACTCTTGATTAAATTTATCAAGTACCTCATACTTTTCCCAGAATTGGCTAATCTTTTTGTCAGGTATCTTTTCCATCACTATCTTATCTCATAAATCTTGAAGGGTAACATTTCCCCCTTTTATCTTCTTACTCCTGTGTTATTCTAATTTATATCATTTTCATAAATAATGCAAGCCTTATTTTAGATTGATGATCACGCCAGTAGGCGGACAAGTTTTGCGAATTTTGATTTACGATTTAATGTATCTTCTTTTTTTTGTTCATGGATCATGTATTTCACTCATAAATCCAAAATCGTAAATCGTCAATCGAATATCTTCCATTTCCCTTTTCTTTACAAATAAAATCCTTAATCCTTTTATCTTCTACCTTACTCTGCCTTAGCCTTCGCCTCAGCCTTTTCGTTGTAAGAGTTAATTGCTCTGGGTAATAAAATTCTTTTGCACAAAAAACAAAGCACAGTCTGTATTTCCTTATTATTATATAAAGGTAACTGTACAGGTTTTAATACTTTAGTGCATAGTCTGTATTCCTTTAAAAATATAATGTAACTATACAGGACTTTACTTGTAATACTATAAAGTCATTTTCTTTATTCCCAAAAATATGATCCATATTTTCATACGAACGGCAATCTCTCTTGATTAGCCGCATCAATAATATCCTGCGTTAAACGAAATTTATAATAGAAAATGTAAAACGATAGGAAAACATTCTTGAAAAAAGAAGAAATACATCAGTGAGAAGAAACAACCCGAAAGCATATAGAACAGTTATGGATGGAAAAGTGTAAACTTGTCAAACACTAGCAAAATCCTTTGGTGTGAATTTATCATCATTTAACAGTTGTAACATCCCTTTGCCGCCAACCTTGAAAACAAATAATCCCTGACGATAAGCATATATTTCCGACTCTTCTTCCAGTCTGAGCCCGATCATTGCACCATAGATTTTAAATCCATTGTAATTTGGGTAAAAATATAAAAATTCACCCAGTTTCTTTATAAAGGCCCGCACATCATTACTTTTCAACGTGGTTTTTACTTCACCAAGAACGACTTCCGTTTCATTCGTCAATAGAAAATCCAACTCTATATGATGACCATTTTTCCGGTTCGTTAACCGCCGCGACAATCCTGTCACTTTTATGCCGCGCGATTGCAATTGTTCCAATAGACCGCTTTCAGCCAAAGATTCTATCAATTTACCCCATTGACCTGTAAAAAGAGTGGCAAGCTCCTTGATCCTTTTATCCGTCTCTACAAATCGCTTATCTAACCTGCGATCTGTTTCTTTGAACTTTACGTCCGTTTCTTTGAATCTAGCGTCCGTGTCTTTGAACATCTCCCAAATCTCTTTTACGCTTGTTTCTACTTCTGATAAACTCATTGTTTATTCCCCATTAAAAATAAAATTACTTATCTTTTCAAACAAAATATATCAAATTAACTCCTAAAAGTCAAGCCATAATATTTTTGCAATACTATCACTCAACAACAAAAGCTATGCACACATCAAAGACGAAGTGACTGAGTGACACAGAAACAAAGAGATCATATAAATTAATATTTCCACTTTTCCGGTTTAAGCGACATGTTGACAAGCTTTCCGATTATGTTGTCATATTGCTTGTCTAATTCTTTATAAACTTGCTCGTTGATGTACTGACATTTCAAAGAAAAATCAAGCCAAACTTGAGTCTCTGCTGCTTCTCCTTCCGAGTCTGATAACTTAGAAACAAAAGCTTTAGGATATTTTCGCTTCCGAAAAGCTTCACCAATATTGGAACAAACCGATCTCGAAGAACGACGTATCTGATCTGCCTGGGCTGTTATTTTGATCCCTCTTTCATCCCCAAGTAACAAAAATCACAAAAAATATTATAAACAATACCAGGGAAAATGTTATATTAAAGATTTAAAAAATAGTCAACATTAAATAAACATCTAACAAACATTTCCCTGGTAGCTAACATTCAAATTCCTTTTTTTTTAG
>JADHVV010000013.1 GCA_016783825.1 Candidatus Zhuqueibacterota bacterium
ACTCCCACTGAAAAAAATATAAAAAAATCTTTTTTTCTGTGACGTGTTCGTTTCTGTGGGCTAATATGTATTTTAAATTTCAATCCTGTGATCGGTTACAATTTAATCCGTCAGGGAGTGTTTTCCGTGGCGGGCATTTTTTTTCGTAATAGTTCACCACATCAGCTACACTTTCTTTTGATTTCAGAACAAGTTGAAAATCCCGATTTATCGGGGGATTAACGATTTACGGTTTTTTAAGCATTATTGATTCTTTAAGTTCCAATTTGTCCAGCATTACTCTTTCTCAAATCAAAAATAGTTAATCTTTAATCGTAAATCATTTTTTTCAAACGATTATATTAGAGTGGTAAACTATTACCTTTTTTCTAATTTTTTGTATTTTTTCCATCGTCCCGCCCAACTTAGATTTATTGCTAAAACTTCCGTTGGGCAAAATATTTTTATCCCTTTTGCTGATTCTTGATAAATTATTCGTATTTGATTAAAAACGACAAAACAAATCCTATGACAATTGCAATCGCCTCAGACCATGCCGGCTACGAATTGAAGAGTAAAATCAAGTCCTACCTTGAACAACAATCTATACCTGTTGATGACTTTGGAACATTTAAAAGCGATTCGGTGGATTACCCGGATTACGGTATTCTCGCTGCCAAGGCAGTGGCTCAGGATAAAGCAGACAAAGGCATTTTGATTTGCGGATCAGGAATAGGCATGTCCATCGTAGCGAATAAAGTAAATGGGATTCGTGCAGCCTTATGTGTTACTGAAGAAATGGCAGAAATGAGCCGCCGCCATAATAATGCCAATGTATTGGTTTTAGGAGGCAGAATGATAGATCATCAATTTGCTTTAAAATTAGTTGATGTTTGGTTAAATACACCATTTGATGGCGGAAGGCATTTTAAAAGAGTAAACAAAATTCATCAGTTGACAGGACGATAAAAAAAATTCTAAAAAACAAATACCAAATTCCAAAACTTGTCCCGAGTCTTTTTTCGGGATAAATTCCAAATCTCAAATTCCAAAATTAGACGTTTTATGGGAATTTTTCAAACCAAAAGGACAAACGCCATCATATGCAAGTTTGGAATTTGAAGAATTGGAAATTGGAATTTATTTGGAATTTGGAGCTTGGAATTTTCGTATTTGAACTACATTCTTTACAGAATCACCTTTTTCAAAGGATAAAAAATGTCATTCTTAAAAAACGCTGATCCTGAAATTTATAAATCGATAAACGATGAAATTTCCCGGCAAAACAACCTGTTAGAATTGATCGCATCGGAAAATTTTGTGAGCGTAGCTGTGCTGGAAGCCATGGGACAGGTTATGACCAATAAATACGCCGAAGGTTACCCGGGGAAACGTTATTACGGTGGGTGTGTTTATGTTGATGTTGCGGAAGATTTAGCGCGAGAAAGGGCTAAAAAACTTTTTAATGCGGAACACGTCAATGTACAGCCTCACTCCGGTTCCCAGGCAAATATTGCTGCTTATTTCACCTTTGCAAAACCAGGCGACACAGTGCTGGGAATGAACCTTGATCATGGTGGTCATTTAACTCATGGCAGCCCGGTTAATTTTTCAGGCAGACTTTTTAGAATTGTCTCTTATGGTGTGGACAAAGAGACCGGCTACATTGATATGAACCAGGTTGAAGACATCACAAATAAAGAGAAACCACGACTGATCATTACCGGCGCCAGCGCTTATCCCCGCGAAATAGATTACAAAGCCTTTCGTGAAATTGCTGACAAAGTCGGGGCTAAACTTGTAGCCGACATTGCCCATCCGGCAGGATTAATCGCTGCTGGTTTGATAAAAAGCCCAATCCTCCACTGTCACCTGGTTACTACCACAACGCACAAGACGCTTCGGGGACCTCGCGGCGGCATGATTCTCATTGGCAAAGATGAAGAAAACGATATGGGCATCACAACACCTAAAGGCAAAGTAAAATCAGTTGGACAAATTGTGGATTCCAATGTGTTTCCCGGTTTTCAGGGAGGACCTTTAATGCACGTAATAGCTGCCAAAGCGGTTGCATTTAAAGAAGCTCTTGAACCTGCGTTCAAAGATTATTCCATTCAGGTTATTAAAAATGCTCAAGCGCTTGCTAAAAAACTTGTGGATTTAGATTACAATTTAACATCAAACGGAACTGATACGCATGTGATGTTAATAGATTTAAGAAATAAGGGACTCACCGGTAAAAAAGCCGAAAGAGCATTAGAAGAAGCCGGAATTACAGTTAATAAAAATATGGTTCCGTTTGATGATCAAAGTCCATTTACAACGAGTGGTATCCGGATCGGCACACCTGCACTAACAACACGGGGGATGCAAGAAACAGAAATGGAAGTAATTGGAGATTTAATCGACCAGGTTATAATGAATATTGGTATTGATTCAGTTTATAAAAAAGTACGTTCCAGCATTTATGAATTGTGCCAGCGATTTCCTCTCTATCAATTACCTGCTTAAAAAAGGGAGCAAAAATGCGTTGTCCATTTTGTGGATTCACCCAAAGCAAGGTTGTAGATTCACGTTCAAAAAGTGAAGGCAGAGTTATTCGCAGAAGAAGAGAATGCCTTTCTTGTTTGAGAAGATTTACAACAAAAGAATATATTGAAGAATCGCCAATATTGGTTATAAAATCCGATTTACGGAGAGAGGCTTTCAATCGAAAAAAACTCAAACAAGGAATAATGCGATCCTGTGCCAAACGACCGGTCTCAGTGGAGCAAATTGACGCTGTTGTCGGACAAATTGAGAACAACCTGAAAGACAGGTCAGTTGACGAAGTGCCATCAAAGGATATTGGATCAATGGTAATGAAACTACTCAAACAGCTTGATCATATTGCCTATGTCAGGTTCGCATCTGTTTACAGAAATTTTCAAGATAAGGAAGAGTTTCTTGCTGAATTGCAGGATTTGAATTAGTCTTTAATATTAAACGACTCTATTTAACGAATTATTGTTGAGGAAAAATGAACCTGAGAAAACTTACATTCAAAGGCGGTGTTCATCCACCTGAATTTAAAGAATTTGCTGAGAAAAAATCAATAGAAATACTACCTTTACCTGAGTCTGTCGTGATACCTGTACAGCAACATATCGGGGCGCCTGCTGAACCTGTTGTTGAAGTCGGTGATGAAGTGAAAGTTGGTGATGTTGTTTGCGAAGCAAAAGGATTTGTATCTGTGCCATCACATGCTTCGGTTTCCGGTAAAGTTATTAAGATTGAGAAACGACCGCATCCCGTGGGCGGAAAAGTATTGTCCATCGTTATTGAAAGCGATGGAGAGGATCAGAAATCATCATCAATTACTCCGAATGAAAACTATTTTGATCTTGATATTGAAGAAATGAAAAAGAATATTTCAGCCGCCGGGTTAGCTGGAATGGGTGGCGCGGCGTTTCCCAGCCATGTAAAGTTGTCCCCTCCTGCTGATAAAAAAATTGACACCTTTATTCTCAATGGCGCCGAGTGTGAGCCATATTTAACTGCGGATCATCGTTTAATGCTGGAACACCCAAAAGAAATTATCGAGGGTGTTCAACTGGTCATGAAAATATTGGGTTGTAAAAATGGTTATATCGCCATTGAAAAAAACAAACCTGATGCAATAAGTTTGATGAAGAAATCAGTTCAGGAAACCGGTGCAAATTTGAAAGTGGTTGGGTTAAATGTGAAATACCCACAGGGCGCTGAAAAACAACTAATCAAAGCAATTACCAACCGGGAGATACCCGCAGGTGGTCTTCCCATGGATGTCGCCTGCCTGGTGCACAATGTGGGAACTGCATTGGGGATCTATGAAGCTGTTTCAACCAACAAACCGCTTTATGAACGGGTGGTTACTGTTACCGGCAAAGGAATAAAAGAGCAAAAAAATGTTCTTGCTCGTATCGGCACACCATTTCAAAATTTGATTGACTTCTGCGGTGGATTGACAGAAAATGCTGTTAAAATTGTCAATGGCGGACCAATGATGGGGATCGCTCAATTTTCACTTGAAGTACCGGTAACAAAAGGAACTTCAGGCATTTTAGCTTTAACAGAAAAGGAAACACAAGCAAGAACACCAGGACCATGTATCAGTTGCTGCCACTGTGTTGATGTTTGCCCGATGAAACTGATGCCCAATGACCTGGCTAAATTTATTGAATATGAAAGATACGATGAGGCTCACAAATTGGGCGTGCTCGATTGTATCGAATGTGGATCGTGTTCTTTTATATGTCCTTCAAAGATACGACATGTACATTTGTTCAAATATGGTAAGTTAGAAGTGAGCAAAATGTTAAAAGCACAAAATAGCTAATACAACCTTACCCTAAAAAACAAACCGCGAATTACGCTAATTTCGCGAATTCATTTTTCTATTAGCGTAATTCGCGAAATAGCGGTTAAAATTATTTCAATATAAAGATTAAGGTAATTCACATTATGGAAAAAAACTTTCTGGTATCAGCTTCTCCTCATATAACGCATAAAGATACTATCCCCCGCATCATGTACAGTGTGGTTATTTCATTAATACCAGCCATCGCCGGAAGTGTCTATTTTTTTGGCGTTAGAGCTGTTTGGATTTTATTGTTTGCTATTCTATCGGCTGTCGCAACAGAAGCGCTAATACAATTCCTGATGAAAAAGCCGATAACAGTTAAAGACGGAAGCGCCATTGTAACCGGTATTTTATTAGGCTTCAATGTACCTGCTGCTGTGCCTTGGTGGATTCCGGTTATTGGCTCCGCCTTTGCAATTGCAGTTGGGAAAATACCATTTGGCGGACTGGGCTACAATCCTATGAACCCGGCGTTGTTAGGGAGAGCGTTTTTATTAGCTTCCTGGCCCACACGAATGACAATTTTCAAAACAGAGCCCACAGGCGGCACTTTGTCCGGTATCGACGCTGCTGCCATAAATGAATATGGATTAGATTCGATTACCTCAGCAACTCCCCTCAATGTTTTCAAAACACAAAAGGGTATCATATCCGACTGGAATGAACTTGTTAAAAGTGGATTAGAGGATCCAATATTACAGGAAAAAGCAGCCCAGGCGAACAATGCCATTACTCAATTATATGATTCATCGAGCAACCTGCTTTGGGGAAATGTTGGTGGTGTAATTGGTGAAACATCGGCTGCGCTTCTTTTGATTGGCGCTGTTTATCTCATTTATAAACGATACATCGGATTACGAATACCACTCAGCTACATGGGAACGGTAGCGCTGTTATCCTGGATTTTTGGCGGGACAGAAGGATTTTTTAGCGGCGATCCAATTTTTCATATTTTAGCTGGTGGTTTAATTTTAGGTGCTTTTTATATGGCAACTGATATGGTTACCTCACCGGTTACTTCAAAAGGCAGGTATTATTTTGGCATTGGCTGCGGTATTTTTACAGTGCTCATTCGACTGGTTGGCGGCTACCCGGAGGGTGTCTCCTATTCGATTTTATTAATGAATTTAGCGGTACCGCTACTTGACCGGTACACAAAACCAAAAACATTCGGAGTAAAAAAGAAATGAAAGATATTCTTAAATTAGGCGGAATTTTATTATTAGTGACAGCAATTGCCGGCGCTGCTCTTTCCATGGTGAATGCAATTACTAAGCCAAGAATTGAGGAGCAGAAAAGATTGGTCACTCAGCGCGCCTTGACTACGGCTTTACCCAAAGCTAACCCCGAAGCCATTGTACCTGTTACTGAAAACGAATCTGTCAGCCATTATATTGGTTATCAAACAACAGAAAAACAAAATATTGCCGGTTATGCTTTTGTGGCAAAAGGAGCGGGTTATTCCAGTATAATTGAAACAATGGTTGGCGTTGATACTACAGGAACTGTCATGGGCATCAAGATCATGCAGCAAGTTGAAACGCCCGGTTTAGGAACCAAAATTGAAGAAGTCCGTTATGGAGAATCTTCCTCCTGGTTTCAAGATCAGTTTCTCAACCGCATAGCAGATGGATTGATAGTGGATAAAGATGGTGGTGATATTATCAGCGTTACCGGCGCTACCATTTCTTGCCGGGCAGTTGCAAACTCTATTAAAAAAGGTATGGGTGAATTGGAAGAGAGGTTGGGAGGGTTTAAAGTTAATTAAAGTTGTAACTGTATAGGCTAAGGCTAAGGCTGAGGCAAAGGCGAAGGAAGAAAAGAAAATCCTTATTCCTTCTTATACCTTACTTCGCCTCTGCCTTCGCCTCAGCCTTTTCGTTATATGAATCAATTGTTCTGTTTAAAAAACTAATAAAACTTATTTATCAGATTTCAAGGAATAAAAATGTCATTATCAAACGAATTCTCAAAAGGTTTTTATAAAGAAAACCCGGTATTTAAATTAGCCCTGGGATTATGTCCTACATTGGCAGTCTCAAATTCTGTGCAAAACGCCATCGGAATGGGAGCCGCTGCCACGTTTGTGCTTTTGTGCTCAAACGTTATTATTTCAATGATCAGAAAAGGTGTGCCCAAGAAAATCCGAATTCCTATTTATATTGTTGTCATTGCCACTTTTGTTACCATCGTAGATTTGGTTATGGCTGGATTTGCGCCTGCACTGCACAAATCATTAGGAATATTTGTACCGCTGATTGTTGTGAATTGTGTTATTCTTGGCAGAGCTGAAGCTTATGCCGGCAAAAACTCTGTTCTCTACTCTTTTATCGATGGTTTAGGCATGGGCATTGGTTTCACATTTGCGCTCGCAATAATAGCAGTCGTAAGAGAGCTATTGGGTGATGGCAAACTATGGGGCATTCCCATGTTTGGTTCAGGATTTGAACCGGTACTGCTCCTTATTTTACCGCCGGGTGCGTTTTTAACTCTGGGTATGTTTCTCGGATTATTTAATTGGCTGGATACGAAACGAAGTGCAGCATGAAAGTAGCAATAGCAGTGGCAGTTTGATTCTTTTCCTGCTACTGCCTGTACAGTTGCCTTATTTTTTTTAGGAAATATAGACTGTACAACTGCCTCTGCCACTTTGAATGTTTATTACGACTGAAATTAATAAAATAAAAATTATGATTATTTTCCATTCGGAGGAAAAATCAAATGGAATTCAATGAACTGTTAATAATCGCTGTTTCAGCAATATTTATAAATAACTTTGTGTTAACACGATTTCTGGGAATTTGTCCTTATATTGGTGTGTCAAAAAACATGGACTCCGCTGTTGGGATGGGATTTGCAGTCATATTTGTCATGACACTGGCTTCAATGGTAACCTGGCTCATTAATGCTTTCATGTTAAAACCAACAACGTCAAACATTTTTTATATTATTTTTAACGCAGAAGCGCCGCCGGATTTGACTTATTTAAAAACGATAGCCTTTATTCTTGTCATCGCATCGCTGGTTCAATTTGTTGAAATGGTCGTTCAAAAAGTCAGCCCGGCGCTTTATAAATCATTGGGAATATTTCTTCCTCTCATCACCACAAACTGTGCCATTCTCGGTGTTGCACTATTGAATCTTGATAATGATTACAATTTTATTGCCAGCATCGTGCATGGATTAGCTGCGGGGGTTGGTTTTACTTTAGCGCTGGTACTAATGGCTGGTATTCGGGAGAAATTAGAAATGGCGCCCATTCCCAAAGCGCTGCAAGGGATACCCATCGCCTTTCTCATGGCTGGATTGATGTCCATTGCGTTTTTAGGATTTTCAGGACTTAAGATACAATAGCCGTTGTTCACCTGTTAAGGTTTATTTTATAACATCGCAAAAGCGTTTTTTCTAACACGAATTCTATGTTTTAAATAAAAGCGACAGTGGCACAGTCTATATTGCATAATAAAAATAAGGTAACTGTACAGGTAGCACAACAAATTTTGCTCTGAAACGACTGCTACTGCCGCTGCTACTGCTACTTTTCAATTTCAGATTTAACGCCTCTCAATTTTTTTGTCATACAAATTTCTTCTTGACTTTACCCCTAAAATTTGCTATTTTAAAATGATACAGCCCTTTTCTTTTTCCTATCTATCCCGCATTATTCACCAGATTTTTAAAGGCAGCGGGATTTGTAAAATATTTTTATTCTGGAGTTTATATGATACCTGCCATCCCCACATTTGATAAATTATCCTACGTTAAAAAACTTATAGCAGTGGGTTTCACCGACCAACAGGCTGAAGTTCAAGCTGCAGCATTAGCAGAAATTGTAAATGAACGGCTTAAAGCAAAGCAGAATTTGAATATTTTGGAGGCAACTTTAAAAAAAGAGTTGAAAGAATTAGAAATTGCCTCTCAAAAAGACATAAAAAATATGGAAGCCGTTCAAAAACAAGACTTGAAAAATATGGAAATGGCTGCTCAAAAAGATATTAAAAATTTGGAATTGACAACCCAATAGCGCTTTAACACTTCATTAAGGAATAAATAATGGGCATAACAGTAATACCAGGGATGGTAACCGGTCCCCAGGGAAAACAGGAATCAGTGGACTTTTTAGTTGATAGTGGCGCTACTTACTCACTCCTGCCAGAATCAGTATGGAAAAAAATTGACCTACGACCAAAAAGAAAGATGTCGTTTACTCTTGCCGACGGCACATCCATTCAGCGATATGTTTCAGAATGTTTCATCTCTTTACAGGAAGGTGAAGGTCATACGCCAATTATACTGGGCGAAAATGATGATCAGGCTTTGTTAGGAGTTGTTACACTGGAAATTCTTGGTTTGGTTTTTAATCCTTTTAACAGAACATTACATTCCATGCAAATGTTGTTGGCTTAAATGTATATTCAACAACCGACTCAAGATATCCTGAACAAATTCAAAAGTTATTAATTAGTGTCTGTCCGAAAAAGCCCTGTTTCTGTCATTCCGGCAATCTTTTAAGCCGGAATCTCCTTGTATAACAGAATGGATTCCCGCTAAAAACATGCGGGAATGACATCTCGGACAGACACTAATTATGCCAATTTATACATTTCAAACTTCACATCGAGGAATAGGATGACAGACAAGGACATTGTCAAAAAACAGTCAGAAAACAAGAACGAGCTATCAATCAAGGCGCTGCTTGAAAAAATCGCTCTCCTTGAAAACATCATCGAGCGTGCAAGTGATGTTGCTATTCTTGCAACTGACTTAGATTTTCGCATCATATACTACAATCCGATGGCAGAAAAACTCTATGGGTACAAGAAGGAAGAAGTTTTAGGAAAAACAGTGATGGAAACACATACCCGAGAAAAAGTTGATCCTGAACGTTTTGAAAAAGCTATCAAAGAAGTTCGTGAAAAGGGTGAATACTGTTACACAGTTAAACAGGAAACTGAAAAAGGTGTGAGCTACATTGAAGCGCGGGTAAGAGATATATTAGATACTGAGGGCAAGCCGGTCGGATTTTCTCTTTTCAGCCGGGATATTACCGAAAAAATGAATACTGAAAAAGTATTAATTGAGAGCGAAAAACGTTACCGCACCCTATTTGAGCTTTTGCCTTATGGCGGTGAAGTGTTAGATACAAAAGGATTTATTAAAAACTGCAGTCCCAGTACTTGTAAGTTGCTTGGTTATAAAAGTGATGAATTACTTGGCAAACACATCACTGAATTTTTAGATTCGGCTTCAATCAACACATTCAAAGCAAAATTTCCAGCTCTCCTGCAAGGGAAACCACTAAGTGTAGAGATATCCATGATTCGTAAAGATGGGAGCAAACGTTCTATTCTTCGAGCCGCCCAACCAATATTAGATGAAAAAAATAAAGTTACTGCAATTTTAGCTTTAAACGTTGATATCACCGACCGGAATCGGGCATTGGAAAAAGAAAAAGAATCAGAAAAGAGTTACCACAGTATCTTTGACAATGCTTCGGATGCAATTTACATTCAAGATAAAAACGGGATTTTTTTAGATGTAAACCAGGGCGCGGTTAACATGTACGGCTATCCCAGGGAATTCTTTATCGGCAAAACACCTGAACCATTATCAGCACCGAACAAAAATGATTTGGAACAAATCAGTAAATACATAGAAAAAGCTTTTAAAGGCACTCCCCAGCAGTTTGAATTCTGGGGGAGACGAAAAAACGGTGAAATATTTCCAAAAATTGTGAGATTGAATAAAGGCACTTTTTTTGGCAAGGAAGTGATAATTGCTTTTGCACTGGACATATCTGAACTAAAGAAGGCAGAACAGGCTTTACTTGAAAATGAAAATAAATACCACCAACTTTTTGAACAAGCTAACGACGCTATTTTTTTAATGGAGAGTGAGATATTTGTTGACTGTAATCGCAAAACTTTGGAAATGTTTGGATGTACAAGGGAACAGATTATCGGAAAACCTCCATACAAATTTTCTCCCCCAAAACAAGCGGACGGACGGAATTCAAAAGAAAAAGCAATGGAAAAAATAAACCGCGCGCTAAAAGGGGAATCATTATTTTTCGAATGGTTGCATACAAAATTTGATGGCACCATTTTTGACGCCGAAGTTAGTTTAAGTTCAATTGAATTAGTAGGGAAACAATATATTCAAGCCATTGTAAGAGATGTGACAACGAAAAAACAAGCAGAAAAATTAATCAAAGAAAATGAAGAAAAATATCGTAACTTAATTCAAAACTCCAACGATGCTATTTATTTACTTTACAACCGCAAATTTGAAATCATAAATGACAAATTCGAACAAATGTTTGGTTTAACGTTGAAGGATATGAATGACCCTGACTTTGATTTTATTAACCTGGTTGCGCCTAAAAGTCGACCATTGATTGAAGATCGTTTCAAAAGATCAGCTAAAGGTGAAACATTAAGTCCAAATTATGAATTTACTGCAATTGCGAAAAATGGTAAAGAAATTGAAGTTGAAACTTCAGTCTCTTATATTAAATATAAGGATGGTATTGCCAGTCAGGGCATAATCCGGGACATAACCGAGCATAAACGGGCACGTGAAGAATTACAACATACTCATCAAATATATCGTGAATCAATAGAAAATGTAAATGGAGTGCCATACCATTTAATCCTTCCTGACAAATTTTATAAATTCGTTGGTCAGGGTTGTGAAGAATTGACAGGTATTCCGGCAAAAGAATTTACAGTAAAAAAATGGAAAAAGCTCATTCAGCAGACTATCGTCATAGATGAAGAAGCGCCACAGGATCCGCAGGAATATTCTAAATTATTTTTGAGTGGCAAAATGAAACAATACAAAGTTGATCTTCAAATTCAAACTCCGGCAGGAAAAACAAAATGGATAAGCAACTGTTCATTGCACATTAAAGATAAAGATACCGGTGAAGTGATCGGCTCGTTTGGAATTTTGCTGGATATTAATGAACGTAAAAAAACAGAAGAACAATTAAAAAAATCGTTGGAAGAAAAAGTAATTCTCATCAAAGAAATTCACCACCGCGTAAAAAACAACCTGAACGTGATTACCAGCCTGCTTAACACCCAGTCTCGTCGAATAACGGATCAAAAGGCAAAGGAAGCGTTTAAAGACAGCGTTAGCAGAGTTTATACCATGTCACAGGTGCATAATCAATTATATCGTTCCGACGATTTCTCTAATGTGGATATGAAAAAATATATTCAATCAATGGCAAACCGGGCTTTTATTAATTATAGAACCAACCGCAATGTTACTATGGATTTGGATATTGACGAAATTGAAATGACAATAGATGGTTCTATTCCCCTGGGCTTGCTTCTCAATGAAATGATCTCCAATGCGCTTAAACATGGTTTTCCAAACAACCGGTCAGGGAAAATGCGTGTCTCCTTGAAAAAATTGGAAAATAACCAATGTGAACTTATCGTTGAGGATGATGGAGTGGGAATTCCGGAAAACGTAAATTTTGATACGACTGAATCGCTGGGGTTACATTTGATAAAAATCCTGACCGACCAAATGCAGGGAAAGATGGAAGTGGTAAAAGAAAATGGTACAAAATTTATTATTCAATTTGTGATTAATTAAAAAAATGCTAATATTTTCAATTTTTTGCTTGAATTTTTGAAAATTAAATTGTAGATTGTTCTCTGTACTATCATAATAAATTCAGGAAGATTTATAATGAAAAATGGTACGATACTAATTATAGAAGAAGAAGTCATAATAGCCATGGAAATGAAAATGAGACTTGAAGCGCACGGCTATGAAGTGGTTTCTCTTGCTAAATCTGCTGAAGACGGAGTCAGGTTGGCTACAAAATTACGACCAGACTTGATTTTAACGGAAATTATTTTTAAAGGGGAACTAGAAGGGATTAATGCAGTCAGCCGGATCAAAAAACTTTATCAAACACCTGTAATTTACCTGACAACACTTAGTTACTTAGAAACAGACCCCAGGATCACAGCGACAAAGCCTGATGGATTCATCTCAAAGCCGGTTGATGATGAAAAGCTTTTCAAAGCAATTAATAAAATACCTTCAAAACACTGAAGAAATGAAAAATTATATTATCCTTTTCAGTTTATGAGATAGTTAAATTTATTATTAATGACAATCAAGCTAAAAAAAGCAAAACAGAAATGAACCGATAATTGTAAAAGGACTTACTCAAATGGATTCTTTCAATAAAATTGCCCAGACATCTCTTGTTCTCAGTATTGCCTGTATCTGGATTCATGTAGCGGTAAAAATTATCGCTTTTGGAAAAGAATTTGGAGCACACATTTTTGAATGGGGAGCATTCACGATTTTAGCAATTATCTTCGCTGGTTTATCTTTTAGCTTTTGGGTTATTGCAATTATCTATAATATTTGGAAATAGTTCTGGTTGCTGAATACTGTTCACATGCTTCAGGATACTTGTTTTTTTTGGCTGTCTGCCGGATTTTATTAGTAGATTTTTTCCCTCATTTAATTGAAATTAATGAATCAGGCTTTAGATCAATTTATCCCTTCAATTCTTCCTCAAATTAAACTTGATTTTGAAATTAAATTTTCGTAAGTTTAGATTTTTAAAAATACAAATTTTTCTGTAATATAAATTGAACTTCTAATTAATCGAAAACCAAAATATGGATTCTAAAAAGAAGAAAAAAGACGATCACGAAGATCAAGAAACAACACAAGAAAAAAGCGAAACCACGAACGGCACAGCTACTAAGGGCAACGGCACAAAAGAAAGAGTAATGCCCTTTTTAGAGCATTTAGAAGAATTAAGGCAGCGATTGCTTAAATGTATTCTTTCAATTGTGTTTTTTACAATTGGCAGTTATTTTATTTCAAAACAATTAATGAAAATTTTGGTAAGTCCATATCCCAATAAAGATGAAAAGCTCATTTTTTTAGCTCCCACTGAAGGATTTATGGTCCATATTAAAGTTGCCTTGTTTGCCGGAATTATTTTAAGCCTACCGGTCATTTTTTATCAACTATGGAAATTTGTCGCTCCGGGTTTATACAAGAAGGAACAAAAATATGTTCCGATAATTGTTATTTTTTCCACACTTTCATTTTTAGTCGGCGCTGTATTTTGTTATTTTGTCATTATTCCTTACGGATTAAACTTCTTACTCAATTTTAATACTGAGCAGTTTGAAGCTTCCATCCAAATAAAGGAATACCTAAAATTTGTTACGCTGTTGATCCTGGTTTTTGGGTTAATTTTTGAATTGCCGCTTCTCTCCTATTTTTTAACAAAAATTGGAATTGTTACACCTGAATTTTTAAAAAAGAATCGGCGCTATGGCATAGTAACGATTTTTATTTTTGCAGCAGTTCTTACTCCACCTGATGTATTTACGCAGGTTTGTCTGGCTGGTCCTTTAATTCTCCTCTATGAAGTGAGTATCTGGGTATCGAGAATGGTAACTAAAAAAAGGGACAAAGAAGAAGAGAAGAGTAAGGCAGATCAAGACGATAAAAATGATAAATCCTGATATTAAAATTATCACAAAATATTGAGTTCAAGCTGTTTTTCATCGTCTTCATCATAGAAAAGAAACCGATAAGGTGCATTGAAATAAGTTTGACAATTTTTAAATGAAGCAGAAGTATGCACTTGTTAAAACATAACGGCTATACAGGACATGTCGAATTTGATGATGAGGCTGATATTTTCCACAGTGAAGTATTAGATACGAGAGATGTCATCACTTTTCAGGGTAAAACAGTTGAAAACATTAAAACAGCGTTTCGGGAGTCAATAGATGATTATTTGGACTTTTGTGCATCTCGTGGAAAAAACCCAAATACTTCATTTTCAGGAAAGTTAATGGTAAAGATGAATCCGGAACTTCATCATAAAATTTATCACAAAGCTATTAAATCCGCTAAAAATTTTAACGACTGGATTGTAGAAACCCTTGAAAAAAATTGTAACTAATAATCTGAATTCTATTTAAGGAATACACGCTATGACGCGAAAGGCAATATAAATCAAGCATGCAAATAAATCAATCACGTTCTACTCCAACGCCTCAAGCAAAAGCTGATCTTCATATTCACTCCGATCAATCCGATGGTCTGTTCAGTTACAAAAAAATCATCGATTATTCAATTAAAATTGGACTCAAAGCAATTAGTATTACTGATCATGACAACATTTCTGCGCTGGGAAAAACAGAAAAGTATGCAAAAGATAACGGTTTAGAATTTATACCCGGTATAGAAATTTCAGCCAAAACCAGGAACGTTGATCTTCACATGTTGGGATATTTCATTGATTATGATAATAAATCCCTGGTTGATTATATAAATCTTTTTCAAAACGAACGAATTAAACGGGCTGAAAAAATGGTAAAACGGCTGAATAATTGTGCCATCCCTTTAAGCTTTGAAGCTGTCCGGGAATGTGCACAAAATGGATCCATTGGACGTCCTCATATTGCCGGAGCTTTGTTAAAGGAAGGTTTGATTGATAATTATCAGGAGGCATTCAATAAATATATCGGCGATGGTCGCCCCTGTGAAGTTCCAAAATATAAAATTACACCGCAGGAGGCAATTGCGCTGATCAATCGCGCAGGGGGAATCTGTATCCTGGCGCATCCGGGAGAAGATGTAAATGATGCTGGGATCTATGACTTAATTAAAGTTGGATTGGATGGGATTGAAACAATCCATCCCAGGCATACTCAAAAACAGGTTAATTTTTTTCGCAATATTGTCAATAGGTACAATTTGATTGAAACAGGTGGTTCTGACTGCCATGGAAAATATAATAATGATATTTTCATTGGCAGAATGAACGTGCCTTATGCTTTTGTTGAAAAAATGAAAGAACGGTTGGGTTATTAGGTAATTGGGTGATTAGGTAATTAGTATTGTTTGCCAGCATTGATAAGATTACCTAATTTCCTTATTACCCAGTTTCCCATTCACCCAATTACCACATTACCCATTTACATGTTTACACCTAAACATTAAACCTGAAAAATACCAGATCCCCATCCTCAACAATATAATCTTTGCCATGCACACCCATCAATCCGTGGTGTTTCACTTCAGTTTCAGAACCATGTGCAATTAGATCATTAAATTTGATCACCTCTGCTTTTATAAAACCTTTTTCAAAATCAGTGTGGATTTTCCCAGCCGCTTTCTGAACTGTCGTTCCTGCAGGAATGGTCCAGGCATGGGCTTCATTTTCATTGGCGGTAAAAAAAGTAATTAAATTTAACACTTCATAACCGGCACGAATAATTTTATCCAGGCTCAACTCCTCCAGCCCCCACTCGTCAAGAAATTCTTTTTGGCTTTCCGGGTCTAATTGAGAAATTTCTTCCTGTACTTTTCCACTGATGGTTACAAGTGGCTCTCCGTGTTTTTTTCCAAACTGATGCAGGTTTTCTGCTTGAGTTTCATCGTCGCATTTGTCTTCACTCACATTGGCAATGTAAATCGCGGGTTTAATTGTCAGCAAGTTCATTTCCTGAATTATCTCTTTGGCGATAATGGATAATTCAACTTCCTTGAGCGGCTTACCCTGGGAAAGAAAGCGTTCAAATTCCGAAACTATCTCAAGCTGTTTTTTCATTTTCGGATCACCGGATTTAATACTTTGTTTAAGTTTGGCTATTCGCCGCTCCACTATTTCCAGATCCTTCATTATTAATTCTGTTAACACCACATCGAGATCGTTCTTTGCATCAAAATCACTGCTTGTATGAGCAACATTTTCATCTTTAAAACATCGCACAACATGAGCAATCGCATCGACCCCTTGAATATGATTCAGAAATTGATTACCCAAACCTTCCCCCTTACTCGCACCTTTAACCAGACCGGCAATATCAATGAATTCCAGGGTTGTCGGAGTTACTTTTGCTGATCCGATTATCTCCCCTATTTTGTCCAGTCTCTCATCTTTTAATGGCACAATTCCAACGTTTGGTTCAATAGTGCAAAAAGGATAATTAGAAGCATCAACCTGCAAAGCGGTTAACGCATTAAATATTGTTGACTTCCCAACATTGGGCAGTCCAACTAATCCGCATTTGAAACCCATTTTGTTATCCTCATTTTTTTAATTATCTATTTATAAAGATCAAGGTTAAGGTCGAGAAAAAAATAAAGGTATAGGTAAAGGCAAAGGTAAAGATCAGATCAAGATCAAGAAAAAATTTCATTCTTACTTTTATCGCAACTATTCAGATACTATTCGTTGTATAATGTCATTCTGAACGAGGGAGTGGGATGGTGATGTTGGGAAGTGAAGAATCTCGTAATATTTAAAAAAAATGTGGCGACTAGAGAGATTCTTCGGTCGCAAGCTCCCTCAGAATAACTTTTGTAACCACGCTTAATAGTTACAAAATTTATTCTTCTTTTATCTTTGAAACTCGATCTTGATCTCGACCTTGACCTGCTCATTCATCAATCTGCAATATTTTTCTTTACCTTTACCTTTGCCTTTACCTACAAAACATCCAAATCAAGCTGCTCATCTTTGGTAAATAATTTTCGATAAAATAGAAACAACACAGAAATACAGGAAATCGTCACCGATGTAGTTAACATGTACATAATGACAATTTGATATCTCACCGACTGTACCGGTTCAACACCGCCAATAATCTGACCAGACATCATTCCCGGCAATTGAACAATTCCCACAATCATCATGGCGTTAATGGTTGGCATCATTGCAGCCCGGGCAGCTTCCCGCAACAAAGGGTTAATCGATTTAAATGGTGAAGCTCCGAGTGCCAAAGCAGCTTCAATTTCCCAGCGACGGTTTTTCGTCTCCCCCATCAAACGGTCAATCGCCAAGGCAGCGCCATTCATTGCACTGGCGAGCATCATGCCGCTGACAGGGATCAGGTACTGCGGTTTGTACCACGGTTCAACTTTAAGTATCAAAGCGATAAGTGTGATCATGGCAATCCCAGAGCCCAAAAATATCGATATTGTGACAATTGAAAAAAGCCCGGGAATTTTTCTTTTTTGGCGCTTCACCGCATTATATCCTGCCACCACTGCCATGATCAAAACCATTAAAAGAATAAAGTACCATGTTTTTAGATCAAAAATATATTTGAGAATGTACCCGATTATCATTAGCTGAATAAATGTCCGCACAGTGCCGATGAGTATTTCTTTTTCAATTCCCAAACGTACCTTGAATGAAATACCAATGGGAATTAATATTAAAAAAAGTGCAAACAAAACATCATAATAATCGAGAGAAATGAACTCCATCTATAATTCTCCCCGGATAAATTTTTGGGCGATCCCAGTTTGAGGTTGTTTAAAAAAAGAGGAAGCAGTTCCGTTTTCAACTATTCTTCCTTCTACCAGCAGGCAAATAAAATCTGCTATTCTTTGAGCATGTTCCATGATATGAGAAACCAAAATAATACTCACGCCCATTTCTTTGTTAATTTTTTTAATTAAGTCGAGCAGATTATTTGCCGCGGATGGATCAAGCGCAGATGTGGGTTCATCCAATAAAAGCACACGCGGTTCATTTGCCAGGGAACGAGCAAAAGATATTCGCTGCTGTTGTCCCACTGATAAGCTATCAATATCACGAGACAGGTCTATGTCGTTTAATCCAACAATTTTTAATAATCGTTTTGCCTGTTCTGTATTGAATTCCTTTTTATATAATATTGGGCCAAAAGATAAATTATTAAAAATTGTTCCGCGGAATAATGCCGGCACCTGAAAAACCATTCCGATATCTTTCCTCAGTTGTCTGGGAGGAATTGAGTTAATAGGAACGTCATCAATAAGTATGTGCCCTTTATCCGGTGAGTCTAATTTGTTTATTAGCCGCAGTAACGTTGTTTTACCGCTGCCCGAAGGTCCGAGAATCGCCTGGATGCACGATCCGCAAAACTCAATATTAATATCAGACAACAACTTCAGTTCTCTTAATTTACCGTTATCAGCTTCAATGCTTTTCGTTTTCCAAACGTTCTGAATTGTTATTTTCATTATCCTTCTTCTTACTCTTTCTCAATTCTGCCATCAGTTGTAATTTTTCATTAACAGTTTTGAATATTGTCCCCGCAGTAAACTTCCCATTTTTGAGCCTTTTCCCCGCTTTTGTTCCGGTCAAAATCTCTATCCCTTGCTCGATGGTTTTAACCGGGTAGATGTGAAATTTTCCATCCTTCACAGCCTGCACAACACGATCATCTAATACCAGGTTTCTAACATTGGTTTTCGGGATTAAAACTCCCTGCTCCCCGGTTAATCCCTGTGCCTGGCAAATATCAAAAAATCCTTCAATCTTGTGTTTTGCGCCGCCAATGGGTTGCACTTCTCCTAACTGGTTTACCGATCCTGTTACAGCTAATCCCTGCTTAATCGGGATTTCTGACAAACAGGAAAGGAGCGCATACAATTCTGTTGACGAAGCGCTGTCTCCATCCACTGAATCATAAGTTTGTTCAAATGTTAAACTGGCTGACATGGATATTTGTTTGTTCTGACCAAAAACGCCATTGAAATAACCGGATAGAATAAGTACCCCTTTATTGTGAAGTGTGCCGCTCATTTTCGCTTCTCGGTCAATGGCAATAACACCGCTTTGTCCCAGGTATGTCCGGGCAGTAATCCGGCTTGGCTTACCCAGCGCATAATCGCCAACATCCAGCACTGCCAGTCCATTCACCTGCCCTACTTTTTTTCCCTTTGTATCGATGAAAATAGTTCCCTCATTGATCATTTCCTGCATCCTGGTTTCATATTTGTTCAGACGAAACTTCTTTTCATCAAGCGCTTGCTGGACATCAAATTTTTCAACTATTGAATGGTGATTTTTTTTTGCCCAGTAATTTGCTTCGACTAATAGATCCTGCACTGCTGTAAATCGTGCTGATAATTTCTGCTGATTTGATGTAAGTTCAACCCCGTATTCAATAACCCGTGCAACAGCGTCAGCATTAAAATGTAACAGTTTTTTTTGAGTATTTTGTTTGGAAATATAGCGGGCGTAATTTAAAATGTTCTTTTTATTAAGCTTCATCTCCATATTAAAATCTGCTTTCACTTTAAAAAGTTTCGTAAACTCTTCGTCATAGGAAAGCAATGCATGATATGCCTGCAAATTACCGATAATTATAATTTTCACATCTAATGGAATTGGCTCCGGATCCAGTGTTTTTACGCTGACGTGACTGTATTCTTCACTCAAATCAGTTATGGCGATTGAATAAGTTTTTATTGCCCGTTTTAATGCCTGCCAGGTAATCGGCGATTGAAATAATTGGGAAGCTTCAATAATGAGAAAACCACCGTTTGCTTTATGAAGCGCTCCTGCCCGAATCATTGTAAAATCCGTAACTAATGTTCCCATTTGAGGAATGCGATCAATTCTGCCGATTAGATTATGGTACGTTGGATTTGTCTCAACGATCACAGGTGCGCCAACTGTTTTATTGTTATCAACCATTAAATTTATCAAATAGCGATCCAGATCTAAATTAGTTGTCTTTTGATTGGCATTGATTGGTTTATTTAAATTTTCTTCCGCAGCAAGGGGCAACAGGGCTTCCACATGATTTAACAGGTCTTCCTCAACATGTTTTAAATATTCGAGTACATCATTTTGCTTTTTGAATTCATCCCGAATTATTCTCATCGGATGTTCAATGATGAGCCACATGACATGACGCTGGTGTTTGTCTAATTTTGTTTTGGTCTCCTGTTCTAATTTATTTATGACCTGCAAATCTTCATTTAGCTCATCTTGAAATGCCCGACCGGTTTCTTCCATTTTCTTTCGTTCTTGTTCAGGCATCGCTTCTATTTCCTGCTGGGTAAGCGGCTTCCCATCCTTAACCGGAACCAGCACCAAACCGGTAGCAATTTTCCTCAATGTAAACCCTTTTTTACGCAGTTGTTTATCAAGATTGCTTAAAATTTCATTCTGATTTTTTTGAAGTGCTTGAATTATTTCCTGCCGTTGATTTTTATAATCTTCTGAATTGAAGACTTCTGAAATATCCTTTGTAAGTTGAGAAATGAAACGCTCCATATCTTTCGCTAATTTTTTCCCTTTACCGGCTGGTAAGCGAAGATAATTAGGCTCTTCAGGATTTTGAAAATTATACACATAACACCAGTCATCAGGAATCGGCAATTCACGCGCTCGTTTTTCCACGGCTTCTTTTATGGTTGACGTCCTGCCAGCGCCGACCGGGCCCACTGCAAAAATGTTATAGCCAAAACTTTTGATATTAACACCAAAATCAATCGCAGCAACAGCTCTCTCCTGTCCGATCACTTCACTCAATGGTTTCACTTCTGCCGTCGTTTGAAATTTGAATTGTTCAGGATCACATGTATAACGAAGTTTATCGTGGGATAATTCTCTGTTTGCGGATGCCATTTAATAATCTCCTTTAATTTAATTTTTGAAATATTTCGGGAAAAGTTAGTTGATAATAAATACGAAATATTCGTATAAAAATCAAGCTAAAAATCCTACTTTAATTTATGAAGAATATTTCACTTGACACATGACGTAATTTTTTGTATATTTATTTTAATGATTTTTATTCTTTTATATTAGATTTTCAGCAAATTTGACATAAAACAATTTCTATTTATTTATCATCCTAAACAAATATGAATCCAGAATCGAACACAAAAAAAATCGCCATCGGTTCCGACCATTCCGGTTTTGAATTAAAGGAAAAGTTAAAGCACTATCTCACAGAAAAAGGATATACGGTTTTTGATTGTGGCACTCACAGTACAGAAGCAGTCGATTACCCGGCTATGGCTTTTAATGTGGCAAAGTTAATCTCTGATGGAAAATATGAAAAAGGAATTATAATCGATGGTGCTGGAATTGGCTCTTCAATGGCTGCCAATAAAGTTGATGGCGTTCGCGCAGCGCTTTGTTATGATGTTTCATCTGCCAGGAATAGCCGTGAACATAATGATGCAAATGTGCTCACTTTGGGAGCAGGTTTAATTGGTTTTGCATTAGCCCAACAAATCGCTGATATTTGGCTGACAACAGAATGTACTGTTGACAGGCATTTACGAAGAGTAAAAATGATTGAAGAAATTGAAAAAGGGAAATTAGTAGTGGATTCAAATTTGAAAAATAATGGCACGAGTACAGGAGAGAAAAATTTGTCAGAAATTTCAACGTCAGACCTCGATAAAATAGCTGAAAAAATCGCTGCAATGTTTAGCCGTGATAAAAATTTGCTACCATCCACAACACCGGCTAATTGTGATAATGAAACATGCATAGATTGTGGACAATGTGCGGATAAAGCTCCGGACACGATCCGCAAGTTCATTGATTTAGGACTGTCCAGAGTTTCCAATGCACCGGGTGGAATTGGCGCGCCAACAGAATTTTCAAAATATATCGATCACACAATTTTAAAACCGGAAGCAACAAAGGAGCAGGTGGAAACTCTTTGCAAAGAAGCTGTTGAATTTAGCTTTGCTTCTGTTTGCATTAATCCAACTTATGTTAAATTAGCGCATGAACTTACAAAGGATTCTAATGTGGATGTGTGCACGGTTGTGGGCTTTCCTCTGGGCGCCAATCTGCCTGAGATCAAAGCAATGGAAACACGCCGCGCCATCCGGGAAGGATCCAAAGAGATTGATATGGTGATCAACATTGGCGCATTAAAAAGCGGAGATTTTGATTTAGTTTTTAAAGACATTCGGGCGGTAGTTGATGCTTGTGTGGACGGCAGCGCCATTTGCAAAGTGATTATCGAAGCAGCCCTGTTAACTGATGACGAAAAAATTAAAGCTTGTGAATTGTCTAAAAAAGCACGCGCTCATTATGTAAAAACATCAACCGGTTTTGCCAAAGGTGGCGCAACTGCACACGATGTGGCATTAATGAGTAAAGTGGTTAGCGGCACATCAATGGGCGTTAAAGCAGCTGGTGGTATCCGCACATTGGAAGACGCCCAGGAAATGATTGAAGCTGGCGCGACAAGGCTTGGCGCAAGCGCTGGGGTGAAGATTGTGCAGCAGGCAGGTTTAATAACGGAATCCTAAAATGGCACAAAAAAGTATTAAATCCATCGAAAAAAAATTAACTAAATATAAACCAGAATTAGAATCAAAATATAAAATAAAAGCACTCAGCCTTTTTGGTTCTTATGTTCGGGAGGAACAAAATCGTAAGAGTGATATCGATATCCTTGTAGAATTTCATGAAATACCGAGTTTATTAAATTTTATCGAAATTGAAAATTCATTGAGCGATCTTTTGGGAATTAAAGTGGATCTTGTTAGAAGACAGGCAATTCGTAAAGAGTTAAAAGAAATAATTTTAAACGAAGCTGTTACAATATGGTAAGAAATCCAAAATTATATCTTAATGATATTCTATCAAGTATCGATAAAATATTTGAATTTATTCAAGGATTTGACTTTGAAGACTTTGTTGATGATGATAAAACATCTAGTGCCGTGATAAGAAAATTAGAAATAATCGGTGAAGCTGTAAAAAATGTTCCTGATGAAATTAAAAATCAATACCCTGATATTAAATGGAGAGAAATTGCTCGAATGCGAGATAAATTAATCCATTGGTATTTCGGAACTGATTATGATATTGTTTGGAAAGTCCTGAAGGATGATTAAACTGAATTAAGATTAACAATTGATGAAATTATAACAAATCTTGAAAAAGAGGCAGAATCATAATTTGGTGTAACAAGTGCATCGACTGCAGAATTATTGCACTGGCTGATAATTACAAAATCATTTAATGAGGAGACATTATTGGAAACTCTTGAATATATAGCAGAAATTCTCCAGGATGGTCATCTGTCAATCCCTGATTCTATTATCAAACAGTTGAACCTTAAATCACATTCAAAATTGCTTATTTCAATTTTACCCATTGATACGAAAAAGAAAGGCTTAACTCGTTTTAGCGGAAAATGGCAAGATAATCAAGATGCTGATGAGATTATAAAAGATATTTATGACTCATGTACCAATAATAGGCGATCAGAAAGTGCAAATTTATGAACAATTGTTCTGTTAATTTAAATTACCAAAAATATAAAAAATTTGAGGAAATGCTTTTAGATGCGGGATTGGCAAAAGCAATAGAAGAAGTAAAATATGATGAGGAAGTAGATTTACAAGAAGCAAAAAAGATTGCGGATTTTTCAGGATGATTTATCATCCTTTCATTTTTAAGCCCCGATATTCATGTCGGGGTGAACTTAAGAATATTTAAAATGAATAAGGAGAAAAATTTGGTTGACTTACGCTCTTATGTTTTTTTAGATAACCTGCAGCCCCAATATGCCGCTTTTTTAGGGACTGTCGCGCAGGGATTTTTGCCGATTGCCCACATGGCATCTCTGTATGTTGAAATTTCACCAGGGATTGAAATAAACCGAATAACTGATGTTGCTCTTAAATCAACAAGAGTAACACCAGGGATGCAAATTGTTGAACGACTCTATGGTCTGCTGGAAATTCATTCCGAATCACAGGCAGATGTGCGCCAGGCTGGCAGCGCAATTTTGGAAACACTCGGTTTGAAAGAAGAAGACCGCTGGAAACCAAAAATCTATTCCAGCCAGGTTATCAGGCGGATTGATGATCACCAAACACAATTAATCAATCGAATGCGCCATGGGAACCTGATCATCCCGGGACAAACCATGTACGTCATGGAAGTCCAACCAGCAGCTTATGCTGCATTAGCTGCAAATGAAGCGGAAAAAGCTGCAGAAATAAATATCCTTGAAGTCCGCTCATATGGCAGCTTTGGCAGGGTTTACCTTGGCGGTGAAGAGCGCGATATTGATGTTGGCTGGCGCGCTGCAGTACAGGCGATTGAAAATGTTACCGGTAAAGAACAAACTTAAAAATTAAGGTGGAGGTGAAGGAAAAGGTAAAAAAAAAAAATACTGATTGAGAAATAGAATGGCAAGGGCTAAGGTCAAGTTCGAGGATAAATACAAAAGTAAGAATGAATTTTTTCTTGACCTTGACCTTAATCTCGACCTGATCTTTACCTTTACCTATACCTTTTTATTAGCCACTACTTATTTTGTCAAAAAGTAAAACACACAATTATAAATTTTATGGAGGAATTTGAAATGGCAGAAGCTCTTGGAATGATAGAATGTCGCAGCTACCCGGCAATGGTTGAAGCTGCCGATGCAATGGTCAAAGCAGCAAAAGTTGAATTAGTAAGTTACGAAAAAACCGGCGGCGGGTATGTCACTGCAGTCATTCGCGGCGATGTAGCTGCTGTAAAAGCTGCTTGTGAAGCGGGACAGGCTGGCGCTGCTAAAGTAGGTGAAATTGTTGCTCTTCATATTATTGCACGTCCGCATAGCAATGTTGACGAGGTGTTACCTTTGGGAAGAAAGGATGAGGTAGCGGCAGAAAAGAAGAAAACGGGTAAATAAGTAAATTAGGTAATTAGTAGAATAGGTAATTAGGGAGTGGATTAACAACCCAATTACCTTTTTACCTACTTACCTAACCCGGACTAACCAGAACCAATTAGGTAACAGGGTAATTAGTTTATTGGGTAATTGAGTATTCACAATATTGATAAATTTTTTATTACCTAATTTCCTTATTACCAAATCACCTTTCAAATACTTTTTTTCTTATTCAGTATTTTCTTGCCCGCAGCGCAAGGATTTCGTTTATTAGAAACTATTACTATCAAATTAATCATAGGCAAAGATATGCTATTAGCAAAAGTTATTGGCACAGTTGTATCCACCAAAAAAGAAAAAAGCATGACCGGTTTAAAATTTCTTCTTCTAAAGCAAGTCGATTTGGATGGAAATGAAAGCGGAGGTCATGTGGTTGCTGCCGATGCAGTTGGCGCGGGAATAGACGAGATGGTTCTTTACGCAACCGGCAGTTCCGCCCGGCAAACCGTCATGACTGACAATCGTCCTTGTGATGCTGTTGTTATGGCGATTGTGGATAATTGGGAGGTGAATGGGGAGATTAGATATAAAAAGGGTGTAAATGATTGAATTAGCATATTCATTAGTAATCGAAGCAACCGAAGAACCGGATTTCTTTGGTTTTTATTCTCCTGAATTAGAGGGTTTTACAGGAATAGGGCACTCAGTTGAAAATTGTTTATTCAAAGCAAAGTGGACTATGAGAGAACACGTCAATTTATTAAAAGAAAACGGTTTACCGATTCCTCCAAAAAGTAAAGAGCGAAAAATTTTCATTCAAAATGAGAGAAAAGAGGAGCCAATTTTTGCCTGATCTCACAGACAAACAAATAAATTACGTCGCTGAAAAAGTATTTAGCATTATTACAAATTCTAAATCTCAAAATTCACCTCAACTTAATACCAAACCGATAAGAGACGTATCAGACCAGGGAATTTTTAATTCAATTGATGAAGCTGTGAACGCTGCTACAATAGCTCACAAACAACTTATCAACATGCCCTTGAGTAGTCGAGAAAAAATTATCGTCAGTATCAGGAAAACAATGCTGGACAATGTTCAGCTATTATCCGAGGAGGCTGTGGCAGAAACCGGTTTAGGCAGGGTTGAAGATAAAGTTTTAAAAAATAAATTAGTCTCTGAAAAAACACCAGGTACTGAAGATTTATTCCCAACTGCCCGCAGCGGTGATCGGGGGTTATCACTTTTTGAACAGGCTTCCTATGGCGTGATTGGAGCTATCACCCCGGTAACCAATCCAACCTCAACCATAATTTGTAACACAATCGGCATGGTCGCTGCTGGTAATAGCGTTGTGTTTAATGTTCATCCCAATGCTAAAAAAACTTCCATTAAAAATATTAGTTTAATAAACCAGGCAATAATTAAAGCTGGTGGTCCAACAAATCTCGTTACCTGTATTGCTGAACCCACAATTGAATCTGCACAACAATTGATGAAACACCCGGGCATAAGATTGCTAGTGGTTACTGGTGGCGGCGCTGTTGTGAAAGAAGCGATGAATAGCGGCAAACGAGCCATCTGTGCCGGACCCGGGAATCCTCCAATCGTGGTTGACGAGACCGCTGATATCCAATTAGCCGGACGCGAAATTGTCAAAGGCGCTTCATTTGATAATAATATTATCTGCGTTGATGAAAAAGAAATCATCGCTGTAAATTCAATTGCTGATGATTTGATTAAAGCAATGATTAGCAATGGCGCTATCCTGCTAACCCAGGATCAGCTTTCCCAATTAGAAAAAATAATTTTTGAAAAAATAAATGGACCGGCTCAACCAGCAGTAGTAAACAAATCTCTCGTTGGTAAAAACGCCAGCGTCATTCTTTCAAAAATTGGTATTTCAGTAGATGACAGTGTGAGATTAGTAGTTGTTGAAGTTAATAAAAACCACCCTTTACTTTGGACGGAACAAATGATGCCTGTGCTTCCCATTGTTCGTGTTTCAGACGCAGATGAAGGAATTAATTTTGCGAAACTTGTAGAAGGAGGTAATTATCATACAGCAGTCATGTATTCAAGAAATATTGATAATTTGAGTCGCATGGCAAGAGAAATAAATACGACAATTTTTGTTAAAAACGGACCCGCTTACGCAGGGTTAGGCTTTGGCGGCGAAGGACACACATCATTTACCATTGCCAGTCCCACTGGAGAGGGTTTAACAGGTCCGCGCAGTTTTTCAAGAGAACGGCGTTGTGTATTAGTTGATCATTTTCGGATTGTATAATATGAAAAATTATCCTGCAATAGCGCTGATTGAATTCAGCAGCATTTCAACCGGCATTTTAGCCAGTGATGCGATGATTAAAAAATCTCCTATTTCACTATTTAAATCAGGAACAGTCTCTCGTGGAAAATACCTGGTGTTAATCGGCGGAAGTGTCGCTTCTGTGGAAATGTCATTCAGAGAAGGATTAGATGTTGGAAAATATCTCATCGAAGACAAAGTTCTTCTTCCTGATATTCATCCCGAGGTAATTGAAACAATTTTGGGAAAACGCAACAAAATAACAGATGAATCTTTCGGTATTATCGAGACCGCTTCGGTTGCTGCAATGATTGAGGCAGCTGATGCAGGTATCAAAGGCGCTACGGTTAAAATTGTTGAAATACGATTAGCAGATGCACTTGGCGGAAAGGCATTTGTTATTTTCAATGGAAAAGTGGAAGACATTGAAGCAGCACTGGAAATTGGGACGAACGCAATCCCCAACAAAGCGCTGTGGAGAAATAAATCAATTATTCCCTCAATTCACGATGAACTTGCAAAAGAGATTAATGAAACAACCCGCTTTGCCAAAGCGGAATTTCGAAAAATACCAGGAGGCGAATAGGACAATGTTGCTGGGAAAAGTAATCGGGACAGTAACGGCTTGTGTCGTTTATGAAGGGCTTGAAGGTGTGCCGCTGTTATTAGTGCAGCCCTTAAATAAAGAATCGTTGCCAACCGGAAATCCCATCGTTGCCTGTGATTCAACCAGAATGGCGGGGCCGGACGAATTAATTTATTATGAAGGTGGACGAGAAGCAGCGCTGGCGTTGGAAACCTGGTTTGTTCCGGTGGATCATACAATTATTGGAATTGTTGATGGAGTTAATTTGTCATCTTTTTAGAATTTTTTGTAGAACAGGGAAAATTCCAAGCTCCAATTGCCAAATTCCAAAACTTGTCCCGATTCTTTTTTTATCGGGATAAATTCCAAATCACAATTTCCAAACATTTCTGATTAAGATTTGGAATTTGAGATTTATTTGGATTTTGGTGCTTGGATTTTGGAATTTTTTTAAACACATGCAAAATTTAAATACTATAAAACATTTAAATACGGGCTCATTTTAAGAAAAACAAAATAATTATGATAATAGGCAAAGTAATCGGCACAATATATTCCACCATTAATCATAAATTTTACAATGGTAAAAAATTATTAATGGTCGATAAATTAACTCCTTCGGGTGAACCAGCAGGAGACTACTTAATCGCCGTGGACTCTGTCGGTTCCGGAGTTGGGGAAACAGTACTGATTGTCGACGAGGGGGGTTCAGCGAGGCAGGTTGTAAAAGATAAAGCAGCGCCAATTCGCTCCATTATTATTGGAATAATTGATGAAATAAATATTGGAAATTGATTTATGGTCAGTGAATGGCAAGTTAGGCGAGACATCGTAAACATTGGTAAAAAAATTTATGACAAAGATTTTGTCGCAGCTACTGATGGTAATATAAGCGCGCGTTTAAATGGAAATCGATTGTTGATTACTGCGAGTGGTACTTGTCTTGGAGAATTAAAACCGGACGAACTTATTTTCATTGATTTGGAAGGAAACAAACTCTCAGGAAGCGGTAAACCAACAGGCGAAGTATCTATGCATTTAGCGGCTTACCGCGAACGTCCAGACATTCATGCTGTGATTCATGCTCACCCACCCATTACAACCGGTTTTACAGTAGCCGGACACTCTCTCGCACAATGTATCATTCCTGAAGTTGTATTAATTTTCGGAACAATCCCCACTACTGAATATGCCACTATCTCCACAGATGAAGGCGCCGAGGTCATCAAAAAATTGATCAAGAATCATGACGCGCTGGTACTCGACCGCCACGGCACACTGACTGTCGGTCCGGACTTAACAACTGCGTTTCACAAATTGGAAAAAGTTGAGTATTGCGCCAGGGCGACGTTAACTGCTTATCAATTAGGGCGAGTGAAAAAATTGACTGCGGATGAGTTGGAAAGATTAGAAGCTGTGCGAAAAAATTATGGTATTGACAGCAAGATTTCATTGTGCGAACAATGTGGGATTTGTAAAATTTAAGTGACATTTCTTTTCAGCAAACAAGAATTATTGCTCTGCAGCTCTTTCATGGGTAAATTGAGAAAACACCAAATAACAAAATCCAAAGACAATATCCAAATTTCAAAAACCAAATTCCAAACATTATCTTTGACATTGGAATTTGAATATTGGAATTTATTTGGAATCACGCGCAAAGGCGGATGCGACTAGGCGCATTTGGGTTTTAATTTTTGGAATTTTTGCAAATACTATTTTTTCTTAATTCTTTTAGCTGCTTCTCGGTAAACTGCTAGTTCATCCCTCTCGCCAATTGCAATTATTTTTACAATTACTCTTTCTTCAATAACAGCATAAACAATCCTGATCTTTTTTTTGTCAGCATAAAGTTTGTAATAACCTGTTAAATCAATACCAGCCTTGTTGCCAAGTTCTTTGCCGGCAAATGGATTATTTTCCAGTTTGACTAGTTGTTTAGCAACTAAAATTTTTCTTCTACCATCAAGCTTATCAAAATCTTTCCGGGCAGAGGGTATGAACTTGACTTTATATTTCATTACGATTGATTCCGCTGCTTTCTAATACTTCATCCAGGGAGATTTCCGACAGTTCATTTTCTCGTTCTTTCACCAATTTGGCAATTTGAATGTGCTCAATTAGTTCTGCTGTTTCCAGTATTTCTTCATATTCGTCAATTGGCAAAATCACTGCTTCTAATTCATTATTTTTAGAAATCACAGCACGTTTTAATTTACCGGTTTTTAACGATTTTAATATTTGCCCAAGATTCTTTGCTGTTTTGCTGGACGATATTATTTCATTACGCTGGTAAGAAATCATATTATTCTCCGTAATATTAGTTGCTTATTTCACGGATAATATAAATATTATATTACACAAAATCAAGGTTTTTTTTGCAATACAGTAATACATCAGTTTCAAGTAGATGATAGAACAGGAAGAGTAGCAGAGGTAATTGCTGTTACTAAGTTTGGAGATTAAAGCCGAAAATTCCAATTTCCAAAAACCAACTTCCAAAACTTGTCCTGATTCTTTTTCATCGGGATAAATTCCATCCCGCCAAGTCTGGATCAAATTCCAAAACATTTGGAATTTTGTATTTGGAAATTGGAGCCTATTTGGAATTTGGAATTTGATTTTTGGAATTTTCTAAAAAATAGATAATTATTATGTCATTGAGCTATCGCAAAAAGAAAAATTCAATATATTTCAAACAAACTCACAAATCGAATTTATATAATCCGCAGAACCATCCCGCAGCCAACCGTCAAGCTCATCCACTTCTTTGAGCTGTTGACCGCGATCCCTGGGAACAGCAATGAACTTAAAATCCAGTTCAGGCAATGCGGTCATATCACCCCATAATTTCTCAAATTGAGTAACCGGGTAAATATCCTCCTGACCTTTGCCCCAACGTTTTTTCACATCTTTTATCGTGATGTAGGTTGGCATTCGATTAGCCAGATTCGAAACTGCATTGGAAACTTTTTTGTTATTTTTTAAATCATCTCTGCTTAAACCAAAGGCGCCAAGTAATTTATCGACATTGATCCACATGGTATTGGAATTGTAATATGATAATTTGAATTCAATCTCTTCATTCGGCAGCGCCAATCCTTCAATTAGGCGAAGCTGACCATCAATTTTTGCAAGACCGCCTCCCCGGTCATTTATGCGCCGGGTGATAACTTCTGTTGCGAATGCAGCGTTTTCATTGATAAACCAACCCAACAATCCCGGATCCACATCAGCTCCCAGTGTGTCAATATTGTGAACCACCAGGTAATTTAAATTGGGGCGTTCAGCTAACAATTTATCCAACACACCATTTCGCAGCATGTTTGGAATTTCATACCAGTGCCCAACCGGATGCAGACATTGCCTGGGCAGGTTGTCCGTATAGTCATTTCCCTCACCCATATTTTGCGCCCAATCCATTAACGCGTTGTGCAAGCTTTCCAAAACTTTCTGTGCCTGTTCGTCAAGAATCTGTTGCGGCATTTCTTCCCAGGCAAAATGCAAATCACGGATCATCGGAATCATGCGCAGACCAATGATCTTTCCCGGAGATAGAAATAATGATCCTTCATAAGAATAATTATTTTTCCATTGCAAAAATTCTTCAATTGCTTCATGGGTCAAAAAACTCGTTGTAATAACATGAGGTAACTGCTTCCCGCACAAATTTGAAATCCGCCTGCTTTTTGCCAGGTGCACTTCAATGAAATTACGATGTTTACCGGATAATTTACAAAAATAATTTAATGCTTTAACTACGCCAGCGCCTTTAGTCCATCGACTGCCAGCACCACCAGCAAGAGAAACCACTGCTACCGTACCATCGTTAAGTGCTTCCAAACCCGCTTTTCTTAATGATTCATCAATCCCATTTGTCGCATCAAAAATATCATTTTTTGAAACATCTTCTATTTTGGTTCTCTGTGGAAGTCGGTTCTGCGCCAATCCGATTCTGCCACTGCGCAGATCAGATTTGACCTGTTCATGGAGATCACTATCAAAGCCATGCTTATCAAGCAAGTCAGTCAGGCTTAATTCATCTTCTTTTGGCAATTCAGGTTGCGGGAGAAGTATATCAAATAAATTTTGCATGGTTCCGGATAGTTCCGGGGCAAAACGACATGATTCGCCAAACTGGTTTAATTCTGCTCTTCTGAATCGCGATAGTTGATGTGAATCTAATTTCAGAAGAGATGGCACTTCCAGGTTATAATATCCAGGCGGCATCAATGCTTTTTTTTCAGTTAACATGTCTGCATAAGTGCCATTTTCATTAATTGAAAAATCATAAACAACAGGATCCATTGCAAACGGAATAGCTTTTTCCAGCATTTTTTTAGAATCATTCATAATTTCATGAAGACGAGTTTGCGCAGCTTGTTTTTTATCAGGAGAAAAAATAAATCCCATGCCACCGCCGGACATTCCACCTAACATCCAAAAGCCATAAAATCCTGTGTTAAATTCTGTTTTCACATTTTGAATGAGCGATTCCGTATAAAGGTTTGTTGCCCAGGGGATAATAGTTTGAATCGGTCCATGAAAATTTCGATTGGTCGCGTTGCCAATCCCTGGTACGTTTCCATCCTTTAACAAACCAACAACTTCATCTAAAATTTTTATTGCCTGCACTCGCCCCTTCCATTCTGCCTCCGAACGGAGCAAATACTTTTCAGTAACCATTTCCAAAATTGGCCCCACATCCTGTGCCATGCCGCCATGGACGAGCACCAGGCTATCCTGCAGGCTCTGTCTCGTTTCTGCTGCCACCTCACTATTGTCAAAAATTTTGTGGCTGGGTAATAGCCTTCCCCTGCTTATTCCAAATTCAGGATCGTTTTCTCCGGCAATAACACCTTGAATCAATTTCATCCCGGGCCAGACACCTCCGGAATCCTGCCAGCCGCCTCCTGACCCGGCAAGCCATTCACCGAGGATTGCCCGAGCAGCCACCAGACGGCGTTCTTCTTCATTTAATGTCCCGGTTAAAGATTTTGTCTGTCCTGTTGCCCGCATGCAAACGGAAATCAAACTGCCAAGCAAGGTTGTTGAAACAGCCAACCGTGAGCCTTTGGGAATGCCCCGAACCCGGCTGACAATCTCTATACCAAAACCAGGTTTAACAATTCTGGCTAACAGGTCTTTTAATGGCAGGTCAGCGCCTTCCATTCCGGGAGGAACAATACCGGAGGCAATTACGGCTGCTTTTAATAATCCTAAATAATCTTTAGCAAAATCGAATAATTCAGCAAGTGAAGTGATCTCCACATTCGCTTCCAGGTCAACACTTACCAATCTTAAAACAGGTTTGTCAATAACTCTGAAATAAGCTTCAACAGGGGGTTCGGGATTGCTATTGGTGAGAAAATCTTTAACGCACAAATTTATAGACACATTAAGAACACGGGCGCCTTCCGGGAAATCCATTCCCAGAAAAAAAATATCGCTCCATCCGCTGTGAGTCAAGTCCATTCGTACCGGGGTTGCTTCACGAAGTATGGGAAATAGATTATTGGAATCCGGTTTTATCAATTCAGGTCGAACCCGCAAAGGATGATCAGCCGGGTGTCCGATTCTGAACATCCATTGGTTTCCCCGGACAGATCGCACACTGCGCCGCACCTGGTCAGCCAATGTTTGAAATCCAAGATTGTGATACGCAATTGCTAATGCGCTGCAAATACCGTCTGTTGTGCCATTTTTAGCCTGCGCATTTTGAAAAATTTCAATCGCCTCTTCAAACCGTCTTTTTAAGAGATGAGAATATCCATCAAAAGGTATTAGACCAATTTTTTGAGCATCGATTTTAACAGGTAAATGAAAGCGATTAATTGCATAAAGGAAGAACAGAGCCCGGACACGCTCATAAAGATTGGAATTATTGGTTCTCATGTGTTCCAGCGCTTTACATTCCGACAGTAAGTTTTGTTGAGATGCGTCACGACAAAAAGCGTCAAGGGATAAATCGCGAACCTGTGGATCAGATGATGTAATAATTTTTATTAGTTCACTCATTAACTGGTTGCCCCCATGTTGATCCACCCTCGCGTGTTGCAAGCAATTCTACTAATTTTGTTAATACCATATCCCTGTCTTTTCCGCTTAATGCCAAAGCCAATTGTGCATTTAAAAGCCCGTATTTTACGCCAACATCGTAACGCCAGCCGTCCTTTTCCAGTGCAAGATATTGCTCTCGTTTTGGCAACTCTGCTAACGCATCGCTCAAGGTTATTTTGTTGTCTTTTTTGTTATTGTTAATTTTTTCCTCCAATATATCAAATACAATTGGCGTCAGTACGTGCATACCAAAAAAACACAAATAATGCCCGGCGCGAAGCCCCGGAATGATGAGTCGTTGTTCTGCTTCTGTGGGCGTGGGTTTTTCTGTGACTGTATCAACTTTGTATTGACCGCTGCTTCCTGCAATTCTCTGCCCACCGATAACACCATAGTATGGTAACAAATTCTCCCTGGTCGCCTGAACCGCGGACACTGCACATTTTTGGGTTGCTGCAAATTGAACAAGCAGTTGAGCACAACCTTGTTCAGTTCTGCTTATATATAAGTGATCTCCGACCAAATGTAAAAATGGATCACTTCCCACAAAAGATTTACTGCAATAAACTGCATGACCATAACCTAAAGATTTTTCCTGCTGAACAAATTGAATCCTACCTGCGTGGTCTCCAGCAACAGATTTGTAAGATCCTTCATCACCAGGGCAGACAACTAAACATATTTCTTCAATCCCGGCTCTAATTGTTTCTTCAATGATAATTTCCAGGACAGATTTTTCGGTTCCATCACGATCGATAAGCATTTGTAATGGCAGCGTACGTTGATCCTGTCCTGCTGCAGTTATGACGGCTTTTGTTATTTTCATTTTGACTCCGGGGTTTTTGATGGAGTGATGGAGTTTTGGAGTATTGGATTATTGGATTATTGGATTTAACCCAGATAATGCAATAGAAAAAAAAGAGTCGCCACAAAGACACCAAGGCACCAAGAGACACAAAGGAAAAATATAAGTTTTGTTTTAAATTTGATGTAAAAAAAAATGAAAAAGATTTGCAAAACATATAATCATAAATAATTATAATTTCTTTCTTTGTGCCTTTGTGTCTTCGTGGCAATTGCATTATTTGGGTTTAATTTACATTAAAAAATATAACCTTCTACTGAATAAATTGCAAGTAATTTTTTCTTCTTCTAATGATCAAATTCTATTTGTAAATTTTTGGTAACTGTTCAGTTGTTGGTGAATAAATGTCATTCTGAATGAGGGATGCGATTGGGGGATGATGGGAAGTGAAGAATCTCACAGTTAACTAGGAAATGTAGGATAATTATGGAGATTCTTCGGTCGCAAGCTCCCTCATAATGACATTAAAGACGACGCTGAACAGTTACAATTTTTGTTCAAAATATATTTATACTCATAGGTGCATTCACTGTACCATTTCGTACAAAATAAATAAATAAATTAAACAGTAACTTACAGCAATTTGTTATAACTCATTGGTTATCAATAAAATATATTTTCAAAATTTGATGGCATATTTCTTGCGAATTTTTGAAAACCAGAGAAATCCGTTGCTATTATTTTAAATAATAATTAGATTGATATTCTAATAATTAACCGATTATAATTATAAAAACAAAGAGGGATTCGATGAAAGCACATTTTCGCACAAATGTAATCTGTTTTTTATTAGGCTCATTTTTCTTAATTTCTTCAAATGTAAACGGACAGTTCTCCCGTGAAGATATCTGGCTTGAAATGGACGACGGTGTAAAACTGGATGTCTCTCGTTTTACACCATTGAGTGAGAAACCCGCACCTGGCTATCCGGCGATTGTTTTTGTCCACGGACTCGGCGGCTCAAAACTTCAGCCAATAAATAGCGCTCGTGAATATGCCAAAAATGGATTTGTCACAGTTACATATTCGGTTCGTGGACAGGGCGATTCAGAAGGTCTTTCCACTGTTTTTTGTTACCGGGAACAACAGGATTTGGAAAACATTGTCAATTCGCTCGTTGAAGATCCGATGGTGAATGCAGAAAAAATCGGTGTTAATGGTGGTTCCCAGGGTGGATTTCATGCCTGGTTTGCTGGTGTTAATGGGATGAAAGTTAAAGCGGTTGCCCCGGAAAATAGTGTACCTGTCCGTGTCGATGCTATGGCGCGTAATGATTGTTATTCATTTGCTATTTCTGCAGAATTGGAGTATAATGAAAAAGTCAGAATAGATACTTCTGCATTTCCCTTAAAAAGATGGTTGTTAGCTGATAATTATGATTCCGTCCGGGCTGTGGTAAACCGGGGGAGATATTTTGATGCGGATGATGTTGCTGCTTCATCGGCTCATTATTTAATGATGGGCGCCTGGCATGATCATGCTTTTCCTCACAATCGAATGGTTGGCGCTTATGCTGCTTCTCCCCTGCCTTCATATATTTATATCGGGACTGGCGGACATGGTTCGGAAGATTCCCGGGATGAAAATGATTTCCGAAGAGATTTAAAACAGAAATTCTTTCATGAAATTTTGAAAGAAGAATACTGTGGTCTCGATACTTTAAAACCGGTAATCATGTCGCTTGGGCCTGATTGGAAACATTTCTCGTTTGACTCATGGCCCCCGGAAGAACAAGAATTTCAAACATATTATCTTCATAGCGATAACACACTTTCTTTGGCGCCACCTTCGGATTCCGATGGTTCAATGCTCATCCAGCATAAACTTTTGGAATCGTCTCATTCGTGGACTGATGCAGTTAATGAACACTTCAGGTCAACTATCTCCAAATTTAATATGGATCGAAAAACCTGGCGCAGCGATCCCTTGCCAGACACATTGAGAATCCTCGGCATCCCTACTGCTGAAGTTTATGCAAAAAGTACTGCTTCAAAATTTCAAATCAATTTACAGCTCTATGCTGAATCGCCAACCGGTGAATTGACATATTTATCCCAAACCAGTCTGGGCGAGCGGGAAAATTCCAACACTACATCATGGCATCAAAAAACGGGTGAGTTTATAATTATTGGCTGGGAAATCCCGGCTGGTTATCGTTTGCGTCTTGACTGGGCAAGTATTAATCAAACGCTGGATGATACATCTCTCTGGACTGTACCCTATTGGATTGCAGACGGTGATATTGAGTTGGCGTTTAATGCAAATAATCCAAGCTCAATTTCGATTCCTGTTCTCAATTACACTTCAACAAATATTTCTGATCAGCGATTTAATAATTCCAAAATTTCAAAATATAAACTTTTTCAGAATTACCCCAATCCTTTCAATTCTTCAACAAAAATAAGCTATCAGCCCACCAAACAGACGGTGGATCTACGACTTTCAGCGGTCAGACAGGTAGAGTTAAAAATTTATAATATTAACGGGAAGAGAGTAAGGACTTTGATAAATGAGAACAAATCTTCAGGCAATCATTCCTTCGTTTGGAAAGGCGAGGATGATTTTGGAAATTCTGTAAGTTCGGGAATGTATTTTTATCAATTGAGAGCTAATAATAACATTTTGGGAATGAATAAAATGTTGTTGATTTATTAACTTTGCTAAACCAACTTTACTAAATCTTCAAGGTTTAGTAAAGTTATAAAATGGAGAAAACAAATGAAAAATCCATTCTTTAAAACTGTCCTGATTCTGCTGTTTACTTTTATTTCACAAAATATCACAGCCGAAGAATATTTAGTCGTCTTTGCAGCAAATTTGGAATCAACCGGTAGTGTTTGTCGTGAAGATCCCAGCGGTGCTGATTTGTATAGTGTTCATTTTGATCTGCTCACAAAAAGTGTTTCAGATTTAAAACGATTGACAAATTACAACGATGCATCCGAATGGTTCCCATCACTTTCTCCTGACACAAAGTGGGTTGCCTACAATTACCAAAAAATTATTTACAATGAAGTGCGATTGATAAATCGTGAAACCGGCTTTGAAACAGTTATTTTCAATGGCGGTAGATTCCCGGAGTGGATTGGAGATTCGGAGTTGTTGATTTCAAATAAAAGAATAAAGGATGAAAAGGATGTGTACAAGGTAGAACTTGATTTGACTGGTGACGAACCTATCGTAAAATCCAGCCAACGTATTACAAACAGAAACAACTGTCCGGGCACATCTCTTGCTTCCGATGCTTATCCATTTCCGGATGGGCAACAATTTGCCTTTCATATCTTAAGGGAAAACGGACAATCCGGCGCTGCCATGGCTACCATAAATCTTGATGGAACAAATTTTCAGCGCATCACGGATTGGGATGGTTCGGGTCATGGAATTGTAAATTCTAACGGTAAGGAAATTATTTGTTCTACTTCTGCTGCACCAATTCCAAAACTTCTGCGGTGGAAGCATTAGCCGGAAAAAGTGGTAAAGATTTTTGCACTGCTTCATCACGCAAAATTCCAACCGAGTCTCTGCAGCAAGGAGTCGTGTATGTTGCTCTGTTTATGCATAACGAAGACTTTTTTCATCAACATTATCCGGATTATTCATTAGATGAAAACAAGGATGCTTATATTGAAAACCGAAATCAACTGCTGCAGTTTTGTAAAATGATCCATGAAAATAATATCCCTTTTAATTGGGAAACAGATTGGAATTTTCTCTATGGCGTAATGAAATGGGATACCCCCGAGGTAACAGCCAATACGGATGGTAAAAACATTGTGAGATATATTCACGAAAATTTGAATATTTCAGTGGATCCCCATTCCCATGAAAATCTGGGACACAATTATGCTGATGTCGCATATCTGATTGATTCATTGGGAGTTGAACCAACAGGTGTAGTTGGTGGGCATATTTGGGATCCCAATGACAGAAATTTCACAAACTGGGAACGTTTCAGAACACCAATGCAGGGGCAGAAGTTTCCACAAGCGTTATGGAAAGGAAATATTCTGATGGGACACGGCACATCAAAACATGTCAACGATCCGGCGCCTTCCGGTGTTTGGAAACCCAAAGGGATAGATGAATTCTGGACTCATGATTCTGCTGGTACAGTTTGCGCAGTTGGTCAATACAAAAGTTCGGTAAAAGGAATCAATGAATTACTCGATCTTTACAATAACGGAACTATTCCGCCAGATAGATTATTAACAACAACCATTGGAAATAACCAATTTGAATTGGATGCTAATCATATTGATTGGTATGAGCAAACAATCGTAAAACCTTTATTAGCGCTTCAGGATAGCGGGCAGGTCAAAATTCTGTTTTTTGAACAGCTCATTGATGAGTGGAAGCAAAAGTATGACTCTACGGGTTATCTCTATAATGTGCCTGCTCCTACAAGCGTGATATCACCAGAGAGCAAGCCAAATCAATTTAACTTAAAGCAAAATTATCCCAATCCGTTTAATTCTTCAACAGCGATTAGCTATCAGCTTTCAACTGCCAGCTTTGTTGAATTAATAATTTATGATCAAATTGGGAGGAAGGTACGAACTTTGATTAACAAAATTGAAACTGCTGGAAATTATTCTATTGTTTGGGATGGGAAAAATGATTTTGGAAATCCTGTTTGTTCTGGGATTTATTTTTATAAATTATTAGGTAATGATAGTTTTGAAATAGCTAATAAGATGTTGTTTTTAAAGTAGTCGTTTTAATTATCTTTTGAATTAATTACAAGAATGAGTAGCTGACTATTTTAAAATTATCAGTAACTATTCAACGTATGCATCCTGATTATTATCAACCTGTCCGCCCTCTTTTTGGCGGAAATGATTATAGTTAAAATAATTGTAATCGTTCACGATATTTAACTGCAAATACTAATTCAGTTAATGAATTAAGGATTATTTAAAAATTATGTAACCACTGAATAGTTACATTATCAAAAATATTACAACTCTATCTAACCTTACATATCTTTTTTAATTAAAAGGCACTCTAACCTTATAGTCTTCCCAAATTGCATTCATTGTTTCGGCGTAGTTCACTACATTAATTGTTTTTAAATTGCTGGCAAAATCCTTAATGTCATAAAGATGGTTTTGAACTGTATTCTCAAACTGTTCTTCAAGTTGCTCAAAAAAATCATGTCCATTATTTTTTAATTCTTTTATTTCAACATCAGGATTCTCAAGCAATGCGTTTATAATTATTGGGCTGCTAATATCTTCCTCATCTATTTCCCGGAGATATGTATTTATCATATTACATAACTGGGCTACTTTCTGTCCAATCATTAAAATCTCCCGAAGCAGCCCAAGTTCTTTAATATCAAATCCCGGTGAACACATCAAATCTATTGTTCCTTGAGCCATAACTAAAGTGCCATGAGGTCCATAAATTTCATTTTCCACCACATTTGCTACAGAACGATCCGTATTCACCATAATACTATATTCTTGTGACATCATTGCCAGCTTCAAATCAAATTCCAAAACATGTTTAAATTCAGAATATCGAGGATATTTTTCCATGGTCTTTTTTATATCACTCCAAATTTCCCATGTTGCACGATAATAATCAGAATCTATTGAATCCGGTTTATCTCGAAAAGGGATTTCAATCAAAGCATTTAACAAATTCTTATCTCGAAATTGCTGATTATCAGCAATGTCATCGACTAACGTTATAAATACAGCGCTTTTTGTTTTAAGAAGACGTAGGTCTTCCATAAAGAAAGAAGGCACTGAACTAAGTCTTAATTTAGTATAAAGATGTTCATGCAGCCAACGGAATAATTGCGAGTTACGATGACCAACTGATTCATAAATTTCAAGTACCTGGTCTAAATCTAACATAATTTGCCCCTTTACATAAAAAAATAGAAAAATTAAGAAAAAGTATTCATTTATTCCCCCTTCCACTGCCAATAGCGGTGGTAGATAACAATACTCGCATAAGGAGCATAATGTACTTACACGAATTCCCTTCCCTACTTCTTCCCCAACCACTGCCAGAGACAGTGGTTTTTAAATTGCAAAAAATTTAGCTGGCAAGTTGAATGTGTTTAAAAAAATAGCAAATTTTTGTTATGATATTGGATTTGGTGTTTTGGTGTAATGGTTGACGCAAAACTCGTGCCAAAAATAAATTTATTCACTGGTGTCTGTGAAAATTATTTTATGAGAATTATATCAAAATCCTAAACTATTTTTCAGCATTAAACAAAATTAAATTTGTCATAAAACCAGAATCGTTCAGACTAATTTAATTGGTGAATAATATAAAAAAAAACTAAATAATATTGTAAGATATTTTTTGTTAATAGTAATTTTATCTATTTTATATTTCAAAATTATCAATGGAATATTTTATTAAGGTATCTATTACATTGATAGTTAATATATTAAATTATATTCAAATATTGATTTTTATTTGACATTATGGTAAATGTTGTTTATTGTTAAATTATCTTATAACTTAATATATTATAAATGGTTAATTAGGTATATATTTGAATTGTTTTATGTTTTTTTTTGATGGTTACTTACTTATTTTTAGTATGCGATAAACCAAGATATTCTACATCAATAAATCAACAATAATTAGAATTTCCATTTATATAAGGCTCACGTTTTTTAAAGTTTTATCGGTTACCTCAATATTAAGAAAAAATTTTCCAACAATAGGTACCTACACATTTGGCAGATAACCTGGCGCTAAATATTTTTTCCCTAAAGTTAACATAAAAAGTTTGTTCCTTTTTTGACTGATTTACGACCACTTTGACTACAGTTTGGTCAGGATTTTTAAATACCACAAAAGTTAATCTACTTTTTGAACCTGAATTACAATCAATTCGCCGTACACTCGGACGTATGAATTTTGGGAATTATGAAATGAGATAATATTCAGGAGTAACATACCACCCTGATGGATTTTCCTTTTTTTCGAAATTTAGAAAATCAGTTTTCTTCTTTTCATCTTTTTACCAATTTGATATTATTAAGAATTTTTATCCAGTTTATTTTTTATGAGATCCCAGCGCACTAAAGTGCAGGCGAAGGCTGAGGCGAAGGCGAAGGAAAAAAAAGAATATCCTTAATCCCTGTGCCCGAAGGGTGCTTTAATCTTTTTCCTTGCTTCGCCTTTGCCTTCGCCTCAGCCTTTTCGTTGTAA
>JADHVV010000135.1 GCA_016783825.1 Candidatus Zhuqueibacterota bacterium
AAAAATTTATATGCTTTGGAGCCTGGTGGCTATCTTTGCAATATTTTTGAAATTTATTAAGGAAGTGGTAAATTTCGAGTTCAATAATTTGTGGATTTATATCCCGATGTTTATTGTTGGAGCAATTGGCAATTATGCCCTTAAAAAAACGTCTGACCAGGGAGAACAAATCAAATCGTTTTCTCAAAATATAATTGAAGGAATTTGGGGAGGAATTGGAGTTGCAATAGTTTTGTTGGTAATTGTTGGTTATATCACCGGGGGAGTAAAAAGTTGGGCTGTTGCTCCAATCGTTGCATCTGTGTTTGGAAGTCTTCATTATATGAGTGGAATTGTTTCTGGAAGTTTGTGGATCAAATATTCATCGTTTGGCTGGTGGGGAGCTGCTTTTTTTATGTTTGTTTTCCCTGGTGAATATTCTGTTTTATTGTTAGCGGTATTGTTGTTCTTCTTGCAATTAATGCCGGGAATTGTTTTATATAAAAGATGGAAAAATATCGCGAAAGAAAATAAATGAAAGATTTTAATTATCAACAATTGGATGATATTATTCACTCGCGTATTCGGTTGACAATTATGTCAATACTTGTGGGCGTGAAAAGCGCTGAATTTACTTACATTAAAGATAAAGTAAAAGCCACAGACGGAAACTTGAGTATTCACTTAAGAAAGTTGGAAAGTGCGGACTATATTTCTATGTCCAAATCCTTTGTTAATAGAAAACCTGTCACCACATACAAAATTACAAACAAAGGGCGAAAAGCCTTTAAGCTGTATATAAGCAGGTTGGAAAAGATTATAAACGGCTAATTTTTTTAGCCAGTCACTTTAAAAATTAAAGTACTTTAAAAACGAGGTTAGCCATGAAAGCCGTCAAAATATTTTTGGTTTTGATTTTCATTTTTAATTTCACAGAAATCAATGCACAGCAGAACTCTCAAGCTGAAACATTGTTTCCAAAGAAAGAGATATTGCATTTAAGGTGCACAAATTTGGTTTCCAATGAATCATACGACTATAAAAAAACAATGGTCGATACTGTAGATGGAGAAATTCCATTATTTCTGATTACAACAAAATATGCAAACAGCACTGCGATTTTGAAAGCTCAAAAACCAGGTTTTGCGCCGCTGCATTTTTCAAAAATGGATTCGGTTGGCAATGTTGTAAAAATGATTAGCTACTCAAAAGATCGTGCACTATTTGTTGATTACAAAAACAAAAATGAACAGAGTATAAAAATTAACAAAGACACTTACAACAAATCAGCATTAACTTATCTTTTTAGAAAGGCCCTGTTTTTTGAAAAAAGGAAAGAAATAAATTTTAATCTTATCATGGAAACCGATCATTGGGGATTGCAAAGAATAAAAATGTACGCGAAAATTGTTGGGGAAGAAAACATAGCAACACAAAATGGGTTTTCTCCGTGCTTTAAAATTCAGCTTGGTGTTGCAGGAATGATTGGTGAATTGTTTTGGCGCAATAAATATTATTACTATTTTTTAAAAGACAAACCGCATTATTTCGTTAAATATTCTGAACCTGAAAAGGAAAAAATTGAATTATTGGATTAAAGATTAATTTTTTGATTTTGAATCATTATTAAAATAGCAGAATAATTTTTAGCAGAATAATAAAAAATAGAAAAGTGAAAAGTGTTATATTTTCATCATCCAGGTTAACATCGGTGATAGCAGATTATAATATTCAACTACTAACTTTAAATAATTACAGAAGGTAAGCTGATAAATTCAATTATTCTGCTATCAATCATTCTGCTATAATAAGAATCTCCTGGCTTTGTTCTATAATTTTAATTATCCGAAATTATTGGTTTACACCCTTCAATTTATCATTTAAAAAAGGATAAAAAAATGAACTCAAAAAAAATAATTTCTGCAGGAATTATTTCAGGTTTGGTTATGGGCGTTACGTTGTTTGTCGTTGGCGCGATTGCCTCAAGAATTATTTATGGTCCTCAATTTGCGCCGCCCGGTAAGTTTGACCAGGAACAACTGAATCCATTTTATTTTATCTGGACAAAATTGCTAATCGGAATGATTTTTGGAATATTGTTCACTTTCTTATATGAGATGTTACCATTGTCAAAAAAGATTAATGCCGCTTTTTCCGGACTGAAATATGGATTTTGGTTCTGGCTAATCATATTTCTCTGGAGCCTGTCTCATCCGTTGACTTATGGCTCTTTAAATATCTCAAATCAGATTTTTTGGGCTATTTATTCTTTGAGCGGGTTTTTGATGTATGGTTTTACATTGGGCTTAATTTATAGGAGAAGAAGGAGAAATATTTTATGAACCAATCAAACAACGAATTCCCAAAATACATCTTTTTTACTTATCGAATTGTCCTTTTCTTTATAGCGTTTTATTTTTTTATGATGGGAATAGCGCTTATTCTCTTCCCCCAGGTATTAACCAAATCTACAGGTCAGCAACACGCGGTAATATTGGGGATGCTTCGAGGCGCTGGTGGCAGTATTCTTCCCTATTCGTTGATGTACATTCTTATTGCGGTAAAACCTTTTGCCTGTCGATGGGTGGCATATATTATTGCTGTTGCAAATACATTAGCAATTATCCTGGACTTTACTTCTGTTTTTTTTGGTGAATATAAATTAAGTAATGCAATGATAGGTGTGCCGTTTGAATTTTTAAGTTTGGCTGCGATAATAATATTCTACTCAATTAGCAACAGAAAATCAATATTGGTTCCCCAAAAGTGAAATCGTTGCACAATGACAAAAAGTTGAACTCAAAAAGAAGCCTTAACAGGTAATTTGGCATTAAGGTAATTCTGTTATAAAAAAGTTGTCATTATCAGAAATACCCAATTACCCAGTGGACTAATTACCCAGTTACCTTTTTGGTTCTGGTACGTCCAGGTAAATGAATTATAGAAATCCCTTACTATCCAAATAAGCTTCACAACGCGTAATAATCCCGGCATCATTACCATGTTCATCAAATTGAATAATAAGATATGGTTTTTGCGCGGCTTCTTTGATATAATGTTTGATGTATGAATCGGGCCCGCACTTGAAATTTGTTATGTAGATCAGGTGGAAATTTTCAAACTGACTTGTCCAGCGCGCAGTTTTAATTATTTTTTGTCCGTAACTCCAGTACATGTTATCGTTGAGGTCTTTAATGCCGATGTTATCAACTTCGAGAAAATCTAACGGAATTACATTAATACCATATTGCTGGCGCAGTTTGCTGGGAATGTTCAGATTGACGAGTTTATCGTACAGGTTATAAGGTCTTCCTAAAAAAATGATAGCCTTTTCATTTTTATCAAGGATTGTTTCAACGGCTTCTTTGCCCAATTGTTTTAATTTTTTGGTAAAGTCTTCGGATGCTTCATAAGCGCGTTCAATTGCCCGGTCATTATTCTTTCGCGAAATTCCCAACTGTTTAGCCATCGTGAAAAAGTGTTTTTTAACTTCTTCTTTGCCCTGGCGGTAGCGAATATTAGGAGCAAGAATTTTATCTTTAAAAGGTATAAAGCTGGGGGTTGCATTCAACACAAAACACAATGTCTGACCCCAGGGACAAAAAAATGAATTGGTGTGCTTGTCTTTGGATTCGGCGTCAACAAGATTGGGCACAAAAAAATAATCCGCATCTTTTCTGATCAGGTCACTGATATGACCATGGGCTACGGTAACAGGGAAACATGATTCTGCAACCCTGGTTTCCACGCCATCGTTGATAACCTGGCGGTTGGTTTCATCCGATAAAACAACATTACAACCGGTCTCTTTGAAGTAAGCGCTCCAAAAAGGAAATTGATCAAAATAATAAAGGCTTTTGGGGATGCCGATTGTTGGCGCGTCGAATTTTGTACCTGAAAAATGTTCTAACAATAAATTTTCCCGAAGCTTGATCAAATCAGGAATGACCGGCTTACGCTCCAATTTCACTTCTTTGCGATATTGTTCCGAGCATTTATCGCCCCAATATGTTTTTTTACCTTCGACATTAAATTCCTGAATATCACAAAAATTAGTGCACGCCTTGCAGGTGAACGCCCTTAATTTGTAATCAATATTTTCCAAATCATAACCGCGAAACGAAGTGCCGGGATTTTTTGAAACGGCTTTTTCTTTTGCCAAAAGAGCTGCTCCAATTGCACCGAGAATTCCGTTGAAAGGCGGAACGATAATCTGCTTTTTCAGTACCGTTGCAAAAGCCGCCGCCACTGCTTCATTATAAGCTGTACCGCCCTGGAAGTAAACCACGTCGCCAATTTTTCGACCGCGCACAACACGATTGAGATAATTGCTCACAATGGAATATGCTAATCCTGCAACAATGTCCTTCTTTCTGGCGCCTCGTTGAAGAAAGGGCGTAATTTCCTTTTCCATGAAAACAGTGCAACGCTCGCCAAGCCGGATTGGACTTTCTGACTGGAAGGCAAGTTCGGCAAATTCTTCTTTGATATTGATCCCTAATTTTTCAGCCTGTTCTTCAAGGAAAGACCCGGTACCGGCAGCACATGCCTCGTTCATGGTAAAGTCGACGACCACGCCTTCTTCAATGGAAATGAATTTTGAATCCTGCCCGCCAATATCAAAAATTGTGTCAACGGTTTGGTCGGTGTGGATTTTGCTGATGAACGTTGCGCCTGTTTTATGCGCTGTAATCTCATCTTTAATAGTATCCGCGCCAACCAGTTCGCCGATCAACTCCCGCCCGGAACCGGTCGTTGCGACGCCTTTAATGTTTACCAAAGAACCGAATTCTTTTTCAATCTCTTTTAATCCTTTTCCCACAACTTCGATGGGGCGCGCCTGGGTTTTGGTGTAAATGCCCTTGATGACATTGCCTTGTTCATCAATTAAGGCTAATTTGGTTGAAACAGAACCGATATCAATTCCGAGATAAACATCTATTTTTCCGTTTGAAGATAAAAATTCAGGCTTGTGGATTTTATCTTTTAACAATACAAGGCGCTGCTTGTTAATGGGCGCCATGGTATCAAAATTTGCTGACGGTTGAATAAGTTTGCTCAGTATTTGTTGAAAGTCTTCTACAGTTTTAAAATTTTTAGCAGTGTCTGCTGACAGGGCAGTGCCGATGGCTTCCATCCAGGCGTAAAATCCGGGAATGATCAGCGACCCTTTTTCCAGCTCCAAAATATCTTGAATAGCTGAAACAATGCCTTTGTTCGCTGCAACACCGCCAATAAAAGCGACTGGTGGAATGATTTCCTTACCCTTAATGATTGTCCCTTTGAAATTTCTAACAACTGCCTGGCACAGTCCTTTTAAAATTTCCGGTGGTTGAAAACCTTTTTGCTGGGCATGGATCATATCGGATTTTGCAAAGACCGAACAACGCCCGGCAATACTGGCAGGTTTGTTTGCCTTCATCACAATGTCACCAACGTCTTCAACCTTGTAAAGCAACCGGGAAGCTTGCTGGTCGATAAAGGAACCTGTGCCTGCTGCGCAATCACCATTTACTTCGTAATCTAAAACTCCTGTCGCGTGGGATTCGGAGTCGTGTTCTAAAAGAATATATTTCGAGCTGTCACCGCCCATTTCAAGAATGGTGCGCACTTCAGGATGGAGCGCGCCTGAACCAGCGGCGATTGCCTGGAATTCATTTTGATAATGAACATTCAACACCCGGGCGACTAATTTCCCCCCGGCGCCGGTTGCTGAAATTTTTATCTCGCTTTTAGTTGAAAGCTTTTCAACAAAATAGGAAAGAAGGTTTAGCGCTGCCTGAAGCGGTTCTCCTTGGGTGCGTTGATATTTTGAAACGAGTAAACTAACTGGGGTATCTTCGAATATCGAAGTATTAAATTCTGTTTTAAACAGGATTGGATTTGCTTCACTAACCTGTTGAATTACGGATGAGTTTTTTTGATGACTTATCAAACAAATTTTTATGCTCACCGAACCGACGTCGATGCCAATATAAAAAGTATTTTCATTTATCTTCAATTCTTACCTGCTTTTTTTATAAATAAAAAGGAAAACAGCGGTTGCTGGTTTCCTCTTTTTATTTCATTGGTTTCTGAATATATTTAATAATTGATGATACAAGACTCAAAGATACGGGATGCTCGATGCAAGTCACTGGATACTCCCACACCATCCAGCTTCGAGAATCAAGCGGAATGTCCGTCATTTTTTTTGGCGGATATCAAGCATTGTTTCAAATTATAATTACTCTTCGCTGCCTTGAAAATTGAAAATGTTTTTCTGAACCTTCAAAATATTTAAACTCTTAAGCCAACTCTAAAAACTCCAACAGCGATGCCCCGGATTTCAAAATAGTTGGCGCTATAAAAGGCTTATTTTCTTGTGTCATCTGGGTATTTACCAAAAGCGCGCTCACCGGGTGTTCCAAAGAAAGCTCCTGCAGAAATTGATAATATTCATTATCTCCCGTGCCTCTGCCCAATAATGTTTTTTGAACTTCAAGAAAGTCCTTTTCAGTTTTGGCTTCTTTTAACATCTCAACAGCTTGCCGGTAGTTTTCAGTAAAAGATTTGAACCGATCTGCGCCGCCGGAGAAACGGGTTGCCAACTGTTTTAAAAACGCCCGTCTCAATTTTCCGATGGAAAGCGCATTGGTAATTTTGCTGTCAATGCTTCGGTCATCAATTAAAAACTGAATGGTAAAATCAATTATTTCTTTGAATAAACTCTGTTCAATGTATTTTCCGTATTTTCTGGCTGCTTCAGCATCTTCATAGTGCAATTGAGGACCAAGTTTTTGAAATTGATTTCCAAATGGATTTTTTAATTTGACAGCTTGAAAAACAAACTCTGCTGCCTGACTTAGTTTCCCGTCAAGAGCCTCATCTCCCATTTCGCCTGAAGTTAGGTCCTTTGAATTCAGGATCTGCGTCGCTTCAACAATAAATTGATTCACTCGTTTTTCAAGGTCACCGCTTGCTTTAAATGCCGAATGAGCATCTCTGAATTTACCAAATTTCAAAGCCCGCTCACCTAATTCGGTCAGAAATTCCAAAGGCAGGGGCGCCAATTCAATTTTTAATTGTTCACCATACTGGTTAGAAATTTTGTCGTAAATCTGTTCCAGTTCAGTTTGTTTTTCTTCGGAAAGCAAGTCAAAGTCGATCCAGTTTCTTGAAGCAAATTGATGCAGCGCTTCAATGTCGCCTTTTTTTACGGAAAGGTAAGCTTGTGAACTTACATTCATAAAATGGTAGGGGATGGCAAAATCACCGTATAAATATGATAAACTTAATAAATGAAGAACCAATTCATAAGGCTCATTTATATCTTCAAACTGGGTCTGCAATATTTTATCTCCTAATATATTTTCAGATTATTATTTTTAAAAATGAACTTTAAATATAGCATAAATGGAGCTAATAATCAAGTTAAAAATATCTATAAATAAATGAAACATCCAGCTTGTCAGGAAGTTCCGTTATGTAGAAAAACAAAAAGGTAAAAAATAGTATGCAGCCAATATTTTTCAAATAAAAAATCGTTGAATTTACTTGACATTCTAAATATTTTTTACTTTATTGAAACATATCAGTTTGTGTTTTATTTGTAAAACCAACCTGGACAAGCCAGAATCAATTTGGTGACAATGACTTTGTTAACGAAGCGAGTCTTTTGCACAGGTCGAAAAGGTAATTGGGTAATAAGTTTATAGGGTAATTAGGAATTCGTAATACTGACAAATTCTTTATTACCCAGTTTCCTTGTTACCAAATTACCTTTCAAATGTTCTTTTTCCTATTCATTAATTTCTTGCCCTTTGTACAAGAAATGAACTTTTTAGAAACTAAAATATGTTGTTTGTTATGAAAAAAACGAGGGAGATTCTCATGGCATTAATAAAGGATGAAAAAGAAGGTGTTACCATCATCAAGATCGAAAATGATCGGTTAGATTCATTAATCACCTCTGACTTAAAAGCTGAGTTACTGCTCTCAGTAGATATTGGTTCAAATAAAATTTTAATGGATGTCTCCCAGGTAGTTTACGCTGACAGCTCAGGCCTGGGCGCATTACTTTTCGGAGTAAGGCAATTACAAAATGTAGGCGGGCAAATGAAATTGTTAGGAGCTAACAGAAAAGTCAGCAACTTAATTAAAATAGCCAGGTTGGATGACCGGCTGCCAAATTATGAAGAAATGGAAACAGCGTTGGCAAGTTTTCAGGATGACTAAATATCCAGCGCCCTAAAAGAAAATTTGATAAAATATTTTATAAATTTCTTTTTAATCATCGAACAATACCCTCCCAAAAGCATATAATAATTTTGCATGGAAATAAGATGTCGCCCACCTGGTATTGTAGTTAAATATGATATTGATAACTGCATAATACATTATGTAATTCTACAGACCGATGGTTTCCAAAGGTGGACGACATCTTCCTAAAACCACCAGCAAGTGAGATATTACTTAATTAGCGCTTGAACGAAAACTAGCAAAATTTAAAAAAGCGCCTGTCATTGCGAGCGACGAAGGAACGAAGTTTTAATACCCGAAGGGTGCAATCTCTTGATTATTAAGCGTTTATTGATGGGATTGCTTCGTCGCTTCGCTCCTCGCAATGACAGAAAATTTCCAAAATTAGGGGTTATCGTTCAGACACTAATTAGCTATAAAAATTATTCAACCAACAAAATTGATTTCAGGATACATACCTTGATAAAAAATAGAGTAAAAATTCTACCCGAAGACCTGACAAATAAAATTGCCGCTGGTGAAGTAGTTGATCGCCCGGCGTCAATTGTGAAAGAATTGGTAGAAAACGCCATCGATGCCGGCAGTGATGAAATTTTTATATTGTTGAAAAATGGTGGTAAAACACTGATCCAGGTTGTTGATAACGGAACCGGAATGAGCAGGGAAGATGCCATTTTGGCAATTCAGCGTCATACGACCAGTAAAATTTCAAACTATGATGATTTACACAATATTAAAACGCTGGGATTCCGGGGAGAAGCATTAGCCAGTATTGCCTCGGTATCCAGAATGGAATTGAAGACGATCACAAACGAAAAAGATGCCGGTTCGTTGATCAAAATTGAGGGCGGAACAATTGATGACGTTATTGATACAGGCGGAGCCCGGGGAACGTCTGTTGCTGTTAAAAATCTTTTTTACAACACACCGGCGCGAAGAAAATTTCTAAAAACAGATGAGACTGAATACAGGCATATTTTAAGTTTCATTCAACGATTTACGTTGTCATGTTTTGATGTCAGTTTCACGGTTTATCATAATGATCAGAAAATATATGATGTTAAACCGGCAGACCCGGAAATTCGATTGGTTGATGTTCTGGGGGGACGATACAAAAATAACCTGGTGACTGTGGAGGATAAAGGAACTGTTTTGCAGATTTGGGGTTTTGTTGGCAAACAAGATACAGCAAAGAAATCCCGGGGTGATCAGTTCCTGTTTTTGAATGGTCGTTACATTGTAAACCGGGCTTTAAATCATGCGGTGATCTCGTCATTCGGAACGATAATTCCCCGGGGCGAGTTTCCGCTTTATGCCTTGTTTTTAGAAATTGATCCCAGGAGAATCGACGTTAATGTTCATCCTTCAAAAATGGAAGTCAAATTTGCTGATGAACGATTGATTTACAACCTATTGCGAGCAGCAGTTAAACGTGCATTATCATCAGAACAAGTTATCCCGTCGTTATCCCCACAGATTGGTGTAACTCCGCAACCGATTTCCATGTCAAAAGAAGATTTTTTAGCACAGCAGACCGCTATTCCTTTATATGAAACAGCGCCGAGAACTCAGAAATTCCCCGGTTTAGATATCCCACAGCCACAACTGCCTGAAAAGAAACAAGCAATTCAAATGCCGCCGTCGGATGAGAAATTTGAGCGGGCAAATATATGGCAGATCAACAATCAATATATTTTGTCAGAAATTAAGAGCGGTTTGATCATAATTGATCAACATGTGGCGCATGAGAGAATTCTTTACGAAAAAGCGTTAAAGGATTTTGAAATAAGCAATCCCGCGTCTCAACAGTTGCTTTTTCCCCATGTTACGGAATTAACGCCGGATGAATATTCTTATCTAACAGACATCCTTCCTTTTTTGGAGAAGATCGGTTTTGTCATCAAAGGATTTGGAGGCAATACAGTTGTGATCGAAGGCGTTCCATCCGGGATGAAGATCAGCAGTCCCGAAACTATTCTCAATGAAATAATTGATGAGTTTAAACAAAACAGAAGCAGCAGCCTTGACATACGCGATAATGTGGCAAAATCTTATTCCTGCAAAATGGCTATTAAAAAAGGAGAGCCGCTAACATTGGAAGAAATGAATAATTTAATTGATCAACTTTTTGCCACGCAGAGTCCCTATTTTTGCCCACACGGTCGCCCGGTGATCATTAATCTTTCTATTGAGGAATTGGATAAGCGGTTTGGGAGAATTTAGAATCTAAAAAGTTAGGTTCTTACCCAATGGGCAAAAATGGACTGAATTCATAAAAAAACTGAAAAGGTTAATTAGTAATAAGGTAATTGGGTAATATAAAAGTTTTCAGTATTAGAAATTCCCAATTACCCAATAAACTAATTACCCTGTTCCCTTTTTGGTTCTGGCTTGTCCAGGTTGAGCAGTTAATATTTTATCATTTTATAAAGAATACGATTGGGATTATTATACGATTTGTAAAGAGAAATTTTTTAATTTGGAAATAGCAGCAAAATCTTTTCTATTTTGTGTTAGAACTATAGCGCCAACGTCGGGCACTTAATGCAATCAGGACATCGTTAGTTATACTGTAGGCTTTTTTTAAATCGTAACCTGTTTCAGATTGCAGTTTAGCTAATATTTTACCAGCCTCAAAAAAATCATTTTGAGATGGTGAAATAATTTTTGCGCGAGCGTGAGCAGTTTTTATAAGGTTGGCAATGATAGCGTGGTTTTCTTTTATAAATGCACCTGCCAATAATTCCATAATAACAACGGATGAAACGTAAATAATTTCCGGATATTTTTTTTGATAAATAATTTCTTTGAATTTTCCAGTGTTATAGAAATCAATATAAATGTTTGTATCTATAATGTATTTACTCATAAACTTTTGTAAAATTCCCTTTACCTTCAAAGTTTTTCATGTGATTCATCATTTCAGCATTATAAAGTAAATCATCCAATATTTGATCAATGACTTCTTGATCAGTTTTTGCTTGAAATAATTTTTTAATTTTATTTAATTTAGTTTTGTTTACTTTCAAATCAATAAAATTTTCTATCGCCATGTTGACTCCTTTGGCAAAAATAATATAAGAAAGTCTTATTAGTTATTTTACAAAACAAATATAAATGAATTTTTTTTGAAAAGCAAGATATTTGTTTATAGTTTGTTTTTTTTAATATTTGTAAATAATTTGTTCTGATGGATAAACCAGTATTAATAATCATCGGCCCAACAGCAGTGGGCAAAACAGCAATATCATTTAAACTTGCAAACCGGCTTAAAAACGTGGAAATAATTTCGGCTGATTCGCGGCAGGTTTATAAATATATGGATATTGGTACGGCAAAACCACGCAAAGATGAATTGGAAAAGGTCAACCATTATTTCATCGACATTAAGTTGCCGGACGAGTATTACAGCGCAGGCATGTATGGGAGAGATGCTCGTAAGAAAATTGAGCAACTGTTTGAAAGTGGAAAAACACCAATTGTTGTTGGCGGATCAGGATTGTACATTCGCGCTTTGGTAGATGGATTTTTTGAAAAACGGATTGCTGATGCAGAAGTAAGACAACGATTGAAAAATGAATTGCAACAACATGGAGTTACGCCTCTTTATGAACGTCTTCAGCAAGTTGATGAAATTACAGCGGGTAAAATTCATCACAATGACGGGCAAAGGATTGTGAGGGCGTTGGAAGTATATGAACTGACAGGAAAACCGCTTTCCAAATTTCAAAAAGAAACATCAGTCAAAGCCGATTTCATACCGGTGTTTGTCGGACTGAATCGGGAGCGAAAATTGCTGTACCAGGTTGTTGAAAAGCGTGTTGATTTAATGATTAAGAACGGGCTTGTTGATGAGGTGTCGAAATTAAAGGAAATGGGTTTTGTGCCCCCTTTGAATAGTTTGCGAACGGTTGGTTATCGCGAAACATTTGAATACCTGGCTAATAAAATTGATTTTTCCGAAATGGTACGCCTTATCAAACAACGAAGCAGGAATTATGCAAAAAGACAACTCACCTGGTTCCGACAAGATAAGCGCATTAAATGGTTTAATCTTGATGATTATGAAGAAGACAGGGAAAGATTGGTAGAACAGGTGATTGAAATTGTGTCAGCCAGCTGATGAGCAGCCAACGGATACGGATTTAAGCTTTTCTCTTTTATGTTTAATAAGTTATAGCTAACAATAAATGTAACTGTTCAGCTATTCGTGGGTTTGATGTCATTCTGAACGAGGGAAGGGAATGGGGATGTTGGGAAGTGAAGAATCTCATATTACTTTTGAAAATTGTAGATCAAACAGTGAGATTCTTCGGTCGCAAGCTCCCTCAGAATGACTTTTCTTGGCTACGCTGAATAGTTACCAATAAATTCAATAAAATGATTTTTGGAGGTTTTATGAAAAATTTAAAGTTGTTTGTGGTAGTATTAGGATTGTTGGTCTTGATATTTGTAAGTTGCGGAGAGAAGGCTCCTATTTCAAAAGAGCAATTAAAACTAAAATTTGAAGAACGTTTGGCTTATCGTTCCGAAATCATTAAAGATTATACTTGTGAGTTAATAACAAGCAGGTTGTCGGATTCACCGCGGGGTGAAATGGAAAGTGAAATGAAATTTGCGTTTTACAAAAAGATGCCCGATAAAACAAAATCTGAATTTATTGAAGGCAAGCGTAACGGTGAAAAAATATCAAAAGATGATTTTCAAAACTTTGCACGCAGGCGTCCCGGTCAAGGACGAGAAGGGCAGGATAGAAGACCGGAAAGACGCCAGGGGGGAGACGAAAGCAGAAGAGGTATGGGACGACGAATGTTTGGCGGAACTGAACTGCCATTCGATCTTTTGAAACATTTTCAG
>JADHVV010000136.1 GCA_016783825.1 Candidatus Zhuqueibacterota bacterium
GAGGATGGGAGGGTACATTCGAAAGCCTAAAATCCATGATCTTTAAAAGTGTTGAAGAAGATGAAAGAGAGATTCAACAAAAAGTCAAGTATTTTGAACAATCCATAGAAGATTTAAAAAACCGTTTTTCATCAAATTTGTCAAACTTCCAGGAAATAAATATGGAAATTTGGTTAGGACAAAATTTCGAAAAGTTTGGAGCGTGGGAAAAAGCATTATCCTACTATGAAAAAGCCTTGAATCTATGTGACGATGATTCCCAAGATACATTAAAGTCAATGACCATTCTGAATATGGGGCATATTCACATGATGAGAAATAATTGGGACGAGGCTTTAGTTTCTTACCAGGAAAGCTTGAAATTATGTCAACGGAATGGAGATCAGACAGGTGAGGCCAAAGCATATAACGGAATCGGTATAATTTATTTTGAACAAGGCGCATTTGCTGAATCATCAGGTTACTGGGAAAAAGGGCTGGAACTTGCCGAACAATTAAATGAATCAAAACTGAATGCTAAATTATGCACCAACCTGGGAGCCCTGATGAGTACCCAGGGTAATTGGGAAAAGGCGTTAGGTTACCATAATAAAGCCGCGACTTTATTTGAACAAATTGGTGATCATAGAGGTTTAGCTGAAACATATCACAATATGGGGATGACCTATGCGGATATGGATCGCCTTCCCGATTCCAACACTTATTATGAAAAAAGCTTTGATATTGCCAAAGGTATTGGTGATGTTCGCCTGCAAGCACTGGTAAAGCTTAATCGGGTAGAGTTGTATATGGCAATTAATGATACTTATGCCGGGTTGGCTTTTAGCAACCAGGCGCTACAAACATTTTTACAACTTTCAGACCATTTAGGTGAAGCCGAGACTTATAAATTTTTAGGCGCACTCTACACTCGATTGAAAAAATGGGATTTAGCAAGCCCCTATTTTGATCAAAGCATCTTTTTAGCTAATAAATATAAAAATCCGTTATTAGAAGCTGAGGCGCATCTTGAATATGGTTTAATGCATAAACAAAAAGATGATAAGGAATTTGCAGCTACACATCTTAACGAAGCATTAACCATATTCGAAAATTTGAAAGCTGAAAATGATATTGTTAGAGTAAAAGAACTACTATCTTCAATAAAGCCCTGAAATATATCTTCTACCTAATCGCTACAATTGTCAAAAACCATTGCCTCAGGCAGTGGTTTTTTTATAAAAAACCATTAAACTCGCTGGGAACTGATTCAAAACCGGGCATTTTTTCTTAGTACATTTAATATAGTACTATTTTCATACAGTTTTCTTAAATTGTAAAATTCATAGCAACGTTATATTTCTAATTTATTGCGCAGTTTATGATAACTGTTTTCGGCTTATTTTAATATTATCAGATTGTTACAAGACTTCCAAACTATTTATTTTTGGGCATAATATTTGCAATTAAAATATTCAATTGCACCACAACTGAATTAGGATCACTCCCTATCACTAATTATTCATAATACACGATACAAGTCCAATTTTACATTTTGTTTCGTTTATTTTTCTAAAAATAGTATGTAAACTAATTCAATTATTCATTATAAAGTAAGGGGCACTACACAATGGAAGCTTTAAAAAACACCTCAAGGTCGTTAGCAGTAATTCTGTTAATTTTAACAATCGCGTTGTCATTTAATAGTTGTTCAAAAGATTCTCCAAGAGCGCCGGAGGATGATTTAGCTTTTGATGAGCTACTAAAACCAGGCGAAATTGACCAGGACGATTTGCAAATCATCTCTTTTGGCGATGTAATTCCAACACTTAAAAAAGTTGTAACTGTTAACAAAAAAATAGAAGCTGCCAATGGTGGAAGCATCGTTTTAGAACATGAGATAAAAACCAGGACTGGTGAGGTAGAAGTAGCAATGAAGCTTTCTATTAAGCCAAATGCGCTTTCAAAGGATACTAAAATAAAGATGCGTCTCGACACCAAGAAAGCGATGTTCATTTTTAATCCCGACGGCACACAATTTTCTACACCAGCTATCTTTGATGTAAAAATTTCAGGATTAGATTTAACAGATCAAACTGCTGAAAGAATTGATATTTATTATTATAACGAAGATACAGGTGAATGGGAGAATGTGAAACGAGAAGCAGTCGTTGTGGATGTTAAAGGAGGTACGGTTGCCGTTCAAGCCGCCCTACTGCATCACTTTTCAAGATATGCACTTAGCAAATAATATGCGATTAGAGCCAAGCGCGCTAAAGCGCAGTGTCTAAAGTGAGCTAAAGTTTGAAGTACTTAAAGTTCACCACCCAGCCACTTGATTGAGTTATTTGAAAACTTTTGCACAGTTTAAAACATCTTAAAAATAATAAGGTAACTGCACAGGCGTAGTCTGTGTTCCATTTAATAATAATAATGTAACTGCACAGGCGTAGTCTGTGTTCCATTTAATAATAATAATGTAACTGCACAGGCAAAAAAAACAAAGCACAGTCTGTATTTCCTTATTTTATAAAGGCAACTGTACAGGCATAGTCTGTATTCCTTTAAAAAATATAATGTAACTATACAGGACTTTACTTGTAATACTATAGATGATATCGATCACAGGGTGTAATTTCGCATTTAAGATTAGCCCACAGAAATAGAAAACGCCACAGAAAGAAATAATATTTTTTTCTGTGGCGTTTTCGTTTTCATAGGCTACTCGGAATTTAAACCCTGTGATCGCTTACCATAGAAGTTATAGTAACTATTCAGTGGTTTATAAAATGTCATTATGAGGGAGCTTGCGACCAAAGCCCAGTCTGTATTTCCTTAAAAAATAAGTACCTGTACAGGAATCTCTCCAATGTTCACACTTTTCTTAAGTAATACGAGATTCTTCACTCCCCAACATCACCGGCCCCCTCCCTCGTTCAGAATGACATTGATATAACGAATAGTATCTGAACAGTTACAAGTTATAAATAATAACTCAAAAAAATAAAGCCTAGTGGCAAATGCTACTGGGCTTTTTTAATAATACAAAATATTTCTGTCAACAAAAATTAGTTCGTTTTTAATTTCATCCAGGCTTTAAATAAAAATATAGTACCTAAAGTCGCTGCTACAGAAGAAACAATTCCAGCTATTACGTTCCCATAAACCCAGAATCCAATAGCAAAGAGAGCGCCATATACAGTAAAACACCCAATTACCATACATAAAATTTCCAGAGGTAATTGATGTTCTACATGTTTTTCTCCATCAGCAACAATTAGCTTGTCAATATGTTTCCAACCGGGTCCGCCTGGTTTTGTAAGCAAATAGAATTTCTTAAGCACTCCATCATCAACCGGTTTAGTGGTAAATGTTACAATTAACCAGGTTATGGTTGTGAGTACGATCCCCGTACAAAGCTGCCAGTATGATTGTTGCCACCATAAAGGTTCAACACCTTCTTGAGCTCCCGGTAAAACAAACTGAAAGAAACAGGCAATCAGAAATGAGACAATCATAGCTGATATCTCGGTGTAGGCGTTTATTCTCCACCAGAACCATCTTAGAATAAAGATCAAACCGGTACCTGCACCTATTTGTAATAAAATATCAAACGCCTGTTTAGCGTTTTGTAACCAGAGCGCAACAATAGCTGCCAGAACCATTAAAAGCACAGTACAAATTCTTCCGACTTTTACCAAGTCTTTTTCTGTTGCATCGGGTTTTATAAATCTTTTATAAAAATCATTCACAACGTACGAAGAACCCCAATTCAGGTGAGTACCAATCGTTGACATATAAGCAGCAATAAGCGAAGCGACAACTAATCCATAAAGTCCTTTCGGTAACAAAGTCATCATTACAGGATAGGCAATATCATGTTTGAGATATTGATCGCTGATATTTGGAAATTGAGCACGAATATCACTTAATTCAGGAAAAAGAATGATTGAACTCAAGGCAACGATAATCCAGGGCCACGGGCGAAGCGCATAATGTGCAATGTTAAAAAGAAGAGTTGCACCAATCGCGTTTTTTTCATCCTTTGCAGATAACATCCGCTGTGCGATGTAGCCACCGCCGCCGGGTTCTGCGCCCGGATACCACACATTCCACCATTGCACAGCAATTGGAATGACAAATAAGGGCAATAAAAGTTTAGCATCACTAAAATCAGGGAGCAGGCTTATTTTTGTTCTTACTGCCTCATGCGAGATCAATCCGCTTAAACCCCCAACCTCCGGTTGACTAACTGCAACATACGCAGCTGCAACAGCACCAACCATGGCAATTCCAAACTGAAAAAAATCTGCCCAAATAACACCGCGCAATCCACCAAGTGTAGCATAAACAACAACAGCAAAAGAACCGATAAAAATAGTCGTATATTTATCAAGACCAAACATGACAGCTCCAATTTTAATCGCTGCCAGAGACACAGATCCCATAATCATCACATTAAAAAACAAACCAAGATAAATAGATCGAAATCCGCGCAAAAAAGAAGCATTTTTCCCGCTATAACGGATCTCATAAATTTCAAGATCAGTCATTACTTTAGACCGCCGCCACAATTTAGCATAAATAAAAACAGTTAGCATTCCCGTTAATAAGAAAGCCCACCAAACCCAGTTCCCGGCAACTCCGTTATTTCTTACAATATCTGTCACCAAATTTGGGGTATCAGCAGAAAATGTACAGGCAACCATGGAAACTCCCAATAACCACCATGGCATGTTTCTACCTGACAAGAAGAATTCAGATGTATTTTTACCAGCTCTTTTGGAAGCTACAATTCCAATTCCAAGCACAATAATAAAGAATACAGAGATAATTATCCAATCGATGGTTCCAAAATTTGATAGAGCAGCGTCCATTAATTTTCCTCCGGTTTAAGTACGCAATACATTATCTGACATGAATTATAAGTAAATTTGACGTGTAAAATTATTTGTAAATCTCTTCTTTATTTTTGATTAAAATATTATCTTTTTCTTCAATTTCACACACAAGATTTTTTAATCGGTTCTTTGAAATAATCCCATTTTTCCACATAGTTCGTAAAACTGCGGGGAGATCGTAAACAACAATATTATTAGACAAACAATAATTTCTCATTCTTTTATCATTTGTCAGCAATATATGTGATTGTCTTTGGCTAATAATTATGCACTCTAAATCCCCGGCACCAAAAGAATCAGGGAGATATTGTTTTGATAGAAGTTCGTCCGCAGTTAAAGACAATAATTTTAGTTCATCACTTTCGATAAAATGATTAATTTTTTCAAGGAAAGAATATCCGGTTTGCACTGCTTTTATAATCTCATTAAAAATAGCAGCAGGAATTCCAAATTTTTGTTTGGGGAACAGCTTAAAAAGGAGAGATAATTTATCGACTCGACAAAAAGTAGAAATAATATTAGTATCAACAATTATCATTTATTGATCTCTTGAATCTCTTTAACTTTTTCTTCTAATTTCTCTTTAGAATCAGCTTCGATAACAATTTTAATATTACGCTGTATAAGAATATCCTGAAAAACCCATCTATTCAAACCTGCTATTTCTGCTGCCTTATCCAAAGTGACTTCTCCCCCTTTAAACAGTTCAATGGCAGACTCAAGTCGAATATTAGGTTTCACAGCTAACCAAGTGGTAATTGCCTCTTGCAGCGCTTGTTCCCTACTTTCAAAAAGTCCTGCGCGTACAGTAGCAACTAATTCCATTTCAGTTAGCTTTTTACTTTGTAAAGCTTTCATTGGCTACCCTTTTTTTAATTTTTGTTGATTCAAGGAAAATATACAAAATGAATTTCTAAATCGCAAGAAGATTATCCTGATTTTTACATTGCCTGTAACCATTATTTTTAAAACCCAACATTATTTTTACCAAAATGTTGTCTTGCTCAATGTCTTTCTTCAAATGCAAATGCTACTTCCACAACTAACAAACTTGAAATAAATTATTATTGGTACTCTTTCAATAATCCTGTCCTGTAATTAAATTCCCGTATTTTCTCATCCCATTTCTCATAAGCATGTAATTGATCTGTCCAGTAATTATCGTCATACCACTGGGCATCCAACTCTTCCACTGTTTTTCCCTGCTGTTCAATCCAGGTAAAATATTTGAGATTGTGCATTCTTTTTTTATCCCAGTAAGTCAATTCCTTCATCCAGTCGGTATTTTGTTCAACAAGACATTTTTCAAAATCAACAGCAGCTTGTAATTCTGTATATTCACCATACTTTTCCCGAAGTTCCTGAAAACGTGAGCCATAAAGTTCCATAGAATCTGTTGCAACAGTCATTACGATTGCGTTACTGTTCATCTCGAAATATTTTGCCATTTTTATAGCGCCCAACAGGTTAGCAACTGATGATATGCCAAACAGGTCCAATTTATCTATTATTTCCTGGCTAACACCTTTCTTTTTAAGAAATTTTTTTCCCACCGGTTCGTTGAATAATCGAAGCAATCTCATGCTGTCATCATCATCAATATCTGCAACCACATCCGTATTTTTGATATTATGAATCCAGGGTACATGCTTGTCACCGATGCCCTCGATTTGGTGGGCGCCGTAGCCATTGTAAAGCAAGGTTGGACATTGTCTCGCTTCACCAGCGCCAACTTTTATCGATGGAAATTTCTCACGAAGATATTCAGCGCTGCCAAGTGTTCCTGCAGAACCCTGGGTCAGGAACATCGAGTGGAGATATTCCTGTCCTTTTCGTTCTTTATGATATACTTCTTCCATTGCCCTGCCAGTACAGACATAGTGCCAAATGGCATTACCAATTTCATCAAATTGATTCAGAACAACGATATCGTCAGGTCGTTCAGCTTTCAATTCTTTGGTTTTGTCATAAACTTCTTTCACATTACTTTCACTGCCGGGAGTGGCGTGAATTTCAACGCCAACTTTTTCCAGCCATTCAAACCTTTCTCTAGACATACCTTCGGGAAGCACCGCAATATTAGGACAGGCAAGCAGGTGTGAATTAAAAGCGCCACCGCGACAATAATTTCCAGTAGATGGCCAGAGCGCCTTTTGTGTGGTCGGATCAAAAGTGCCTTGCACTAATTTTTCCACTAACGGTCCAAAAGTTGCCCCTACTTTGTGAGCGCCGGTTGGGAAGTATTTTCCAATAAGTACAAATATACGGGCATTCACCCCGGTCAACTCTCCGGGAAGTTCAATGTAATTTACATCACCAAATCCGCCACCCGATTGAACAGGTTCATTTTTCCAGTTGATTCTAAAAAGATTTAACGGATGCAAATCCCATAATCCAATATTTTTTAATTTATCTTTTACTTTTTGTGGAATTTTTTCAGGGTGAGCCATTTGTTCATAAGTGGGAATTAAAATATTTCGTCCACGACAACGCTTGACAGTATTTTCTAAAACCTGTTTCTGATTTTTCATTAAAATTTATCCTCATTTACGATGAGGCCATATGGCCTCATTTCATTAATAGCATTTTTTTACTAACAACAAAAGATTTCATTTTATTTTCATTTTCCGTCACTTCAAAACGATAGAAATAAATTCCGGAAGTCAATCGTTTCCCGGAAGTGTCTCGTACATTCCAGTTAACCGAATAATAGCCGGCAGACTTTTGCTCATTGACTAATTCACGCACCTCTTTCCCATTAACATCAAATATTACCAATCTTACTTTTGCTGCCTGGGGTAAATTATATTCAATTTTTGTTTCAGCATTAAATGGGTTGGGATAGTTTTGATAAAGAAAAAAACCATTAATTATTTCACTGTTCCTTGCTTGATTCACTACTGCAATTATTCCTTCTCCCTGCCCAATATCATTTATTAAAAAGCGATTAATTCTAATTTCAGAATGGTCTTTAAAACCATTTTCCATTTTAAATCTAATTTCAAATATAGTGGAAGACTGTTCTATTTTTTGCGGTTTATTGGCAAACCCGCCGATTTTTAACCTGCCATTTGTGTTGTTTTCAACCAACTGGAAAACATCAGTCGATATGTATTCATTCAATCCAATATATTTCAATTCATTTAATTTATAGCTCAAAACCAAATCTATCGAAGTTAATTCTATTTGCTCATCGAAATTAACAGGTAAACAAATCGTGTTACTGTCAACAAATTCAATTTCAGGATTATTAATTATTGCTGAAGATGGTTGAGACAATAGATTTGTCGCGGACCAACTGCCATCCACATCACCAATAACTACAGCTAAGTAATCTTGATTTGATTGATTTGAGTCTATAAACGGGTATTCTCTTTCATTTGGATCAAACCACCAGTCCCCTATTTTTATACTATCAGGTATCTCTATCCCCACCACATGCCTGCCAATTAGCGAGGCATCGATCATTAATACTTGACCGTCTCCATCAACATCGGCAGCAATGGCTTGATATTGCTCGTGTGTATTTACTCCAAAAGCTATTTGCGCAGCCTGGTATGCGTCCTGACTGGTAATTGTAACATCACTTTGTTCTGTACCCGCTTCTTTAGATGGCGTTACTGTGTAATTTATTTCTCCTTCCAAATCATAAAAACCATAACTTCCACTGTCTCCCGATGAGATGAAATAATTGCCTGGTTTCAAATTCAGTTGTACATTCGGGACAGGGAAATCTCCAACATAGTATTTTATTTTTCCGGTGATATCAACAAAATTTGGTATATGCTTAATAGTAAAATCACCATTGCTGGTATCATAACAATTTGAGTCAGCTGTATCTTCAACGCGTGCTTGACAATGGTTTCGATCCGAATTAACTTCCGGCAGTGTCCAGCTCCAACTGCCGTCATCGGGTGTGCTTTGTATCAATGTTGTCCACGAAGAACCGCTATTGCTGCTATATTGGATTCTAACAGTGCCGCTGGCGTTACTGGAATTCCAGGTTATATTATGCGTTGATCCTTCCTCCCATATTTCTTCGCCATTCGGACTGGTAACTGTCATTGAACAAATTATGTCTTTTATTGTGAAGCTGTCACATGAATCCCAACAATCATAATCATACGAACTTGAAACACCGATCCTGCATTTTGTTTGATCTGAATCTACTTCAGGCAATGTCACCGAATATTCACCATCATCCTTTATAAAATGAGCCAATTTTAAATATGATGGATGATCATTTGTTCTCAACCAAATATGAACAAATCCATTTGTGCCTGTTGAATTCCATTTAACAGTTACCGTAGATCCTTCATCCAATATATCCCCGCCAATGGGATTGGTGACTGTTATTGAACATTCAGGAATTACATCAAGAATAAAAAAATTGGCAGCGCTTACATCACTACAACTTGAATTATTAGCATCTTCAACCTTCACCTTGCACTGTGTTTGATCGGAATTTACCGTTGGTAGTGTCCAACTCCAACTACCGTTGTCCGTTGTTGAATTGGTTAATACGGTCCACGATGAGCCACCATCAGCGCTGTATTTGATCCTGACAGAACCGCTGGTATTATTAGAAGTCCATGTTATGTTATGGGTTGATTCCTCATCCCAGGTTTCACCACCATTTGGACTTGTGACATTTATTGAACATGTATTTAACTTTCGGATAGTGAAATTACTATTACTGATGTCATTACAGCTCGAGTTATATTTATCCTCTACCCTAACCCTGCATTGTGTTTGATCTGAACTGACCGTTGGTAATGTCCAACTCCAGATGCCATCATCAGGTGTAGAGCTTGTTATAGTTATCCATGATGAACCTCCATTAGTACTGTAACGAATCATTGCATAGCCGCTTGTTCCACTGGAATTCCAGGTTATGTTGTGGGTTGATCCTTCATTCCAGCTTTCACCGCCATTAGGACTGGTAACCGTTATTGAACACCCACTGCCTTGATTATGAATGGTGAAATTACTGTTGCTAATATCATTGCAGCTCGAATTGTTACTATCTTCTACCCTGATCCTGCACTGTGTCTGGTCCGAACTAACCGATGGCAAAGTCCAGTTCCAACTGCCATCATCTGAGGTGGAGCTTGTCAAGGTTGTCCACGATGAACCCCCATTGGTACTGTAACGAATCTTAACAGAACCACTTGTACCACTGGAATTCCAGGTTATGTTGTGGGTTGATCCTTCGTCCCAAGTCTCACTACCATTGGGGCTGCCAACTGTTATCGAACACCCACTACTCTGATTCCGAATGGTAAAATTACTATTGCTCATGTCATTGCAGCTTGAATTATTACTATCTTCCACTTTAATCCTGCATTGTGTCTGATCTGAACTAACCGATGGCAAAGTCCAGTTCCAACTGCCATCATCTGAGGTGGAGTTTGTCAAAGTAGTCCACGATGAACCACCATTGGTGCTGTAGCGTATCTTGACAGAACCACTTGTGCCACTGGAATTCCAGGTTATATTATGGCTTGATCCCTCATCCCAATTCTCACCGCCATTGGGATATGTAACGGTGGTAGAACAACTGACTCCACCTTCCTCATATAGACCGGAAGCCACGCATCCGTACATGCCAAATTTTACATTATCGGTAACATCATCGTAAGCAATGCGAAAATAGCCATTTTCACCCCATGAAGTTCCCCAACTGTTTTTTACTTTGAAATACTGCCCACTATCATTATACCCAACAATCAGGATAGCGTGCCCATTACCTGCCCAGGAAATATAACCACCGTTGTAGTCATAAACACCGCCTGAATAGCTGTCAAAAGTACCGTCTTCAGGAACAAGCATAGCAGCGCAAATTGGACCATATTGTAATTGTGCTTTAATATCATTTACGTTTGCCGGTTCACCCCACAATCCCCATTTCGAAGTATAATTTGTTATTTTCACCAAATATTCGGGATTTGAACATGTATTTGCACAATTACCATTTGTAGCTGTGTAGGGATAGCAACTCTCAGGGGAAACACCAGAATTTTTCACATATTCAAACGCATCAAAATACCAGCCGCCGTTGCAATCGCCCGGAGCACATGATACAATCTCCTGCTCGGATAAATCATTTCTAACACTTAAATTCTCAACTAAAGCAATCGCAGCAAATGCCCAGCAAGAGCCACAATACCCCTGGTTTTTGACAGGACTGTCATTACCACTCCAATCAATCGAAGTTTGTAATTTTGTTACATCATACTTTTTTAATTGAGGTGTATTTGTCTGCCAGTATTTTTTTACATCTTCCGGAACAACGAGCCCCCTGGCATGGCGTTCAATAGTGTTCTCTTCTCCGTTTGCTGAGGCGCTCAAGGGTAAATTATTTTTCAGAGCAAAAGATTTTGAAGAAAAGATTAACAAGAAAATAACATTAAACAATACAATCTTGTTAACAAAGGACGTTTGAAAATATTTTTTATTCATTTTCGACTTCCTTCCGGAATAGAGTTAGCGATCCATTGTTTTAACAAGGGCTGCAATTAACTGAATCGCTAAGTTGCAAAAAAGACGCCAGGAATGCCGGTGGATTCATGGTTTTCATTGCAATCCAAAATGTTTTTCAAACAATTCAGCAGACAACTTCTCCACTTCGTCCGTGAGCCATACTGATTTTGCCTTGCTTTTTGGATTGTCAATAAATCCTTTTTTGTATAAGCGATTCATCGTTTCCCAGTCAAATCCCTTCCATGCTCTTGCTCCAAAATCTCTATCATTCCAGGTTACAAGGTAAAGAAGCGCCAAAGTCATTTCATCAACTTTTTCTTCATTGTATTCCATTTTCGCACCTTTGAGTCCATTGATAAAAAAATTGCAGTAGGACAAGATGGCATCTTGTCCTACTTCTTAATTCCTAACTGATCAAACATAAAAGCATATTCTAAAGCAGTTTCACGATATCTCTTAAAACGACCTGATTTACCACCGTGTCCTGCCTTCATATTTGTATGAAGCAGCAGCAGGTTGCTATCTGTCTTTAGTTCGCGTAATTTTGCAACCCATTTTGCAGGTTCGAAATATTGCACTTGAGAATCGTGCAACCCGGTGGTGACCAGCATTGCCGTGTATTCTTTTGCTTCGACATTATCATAAGGTGAATATGAAAGCATATAATCGTAATATTCTTTATCGTTGGGATTTCCCCATTCATCATACTCGCTTGTTGTCAAAGGGATAGAGTCATCCAGCATTGTGGTTATAACATCAACCCAGGGAACTCCTGCCACAATTCCTTTGAACAGATCAGGTCTCATGTTGTAAATTGCGCCCATCAATAATCCACCGGCGCTGCCACCCATGGCAAATAATTCTTTAGTGCTTGTATAATTTGCTTTAATCAAAAATTCCCCACAATCAATAAAATCGGTGAATGTGTTTTTCTTTTTTAATAATTTACCGTCTTCATACCACCATCGTCCCATTTCCTGTCCACCGCGCACATGGGCGATAGCATAAGCGAATCCCCTGTCGAGCAGACTTAATCTGACAGAACTAAACGTTGCTTCCATACTGGCGCCGTAGGAACCATAAGCGTAGATGAGTAAAGGTTGTTTCCCATTTTTGTTAAAATCCTTTCGGTAAACAATCGAAATCGGTACTTCCACACCATCTCTTGCTTTGGCATACAATCTTTCCGATGAATAATTACCCGGATCAAAATCACCAATAACTTCCTGTTGTTTAAGCAGCTCTTTTTCTTTGGATTTCATATTGTAATCAAAAGTCGAGTTTGGCGTGGTCATTGATGTATAGCCGTAGCGCAGTAAATTTGTATCAAATTCCCTGTTGGTTGAAACGTAAGCAAGGTAAGCAGCCTCGCCAAAATCGAGATAGTGTTCTTCTTTTGATTGTTGATTTATAATCCTGATTTGCCGCAAACCTTTTTCCCGTTCACTGACAATTAGGTAATCTTTAAAAACATCAATACCTTGCAGAAGAACATTTTCGCGATGAGCAATCACTTCTTTCCAACTTCGCTTTTTTGTTTTATTTTCTTTCGTCTCCATCAAGCGGAAATTTTTAGCTTTCCAGTTGGTAACAATATAAAATTTATTTTCAAAATGATCAATTGAATATTCGTGGTCTTTTTCTCTCGGCTGGAAAATCTTGAATTTGCCGTGGGGAGTATTCGCATCCAATAATCGCATTTC
>JADHVV010000137.1 GCA_016783825.1 Candidatus Zhuqueibacterota bacterium
TAAAGCTACGGGATTGATGTTAGACCTGTCAACGTTTTACCGCACCGGTTTCAAAGACCTGGTGCTGGCGATGGCGATGAAAAATTTCGGCCCGGATAGAAAATTTATTAATGAAAAATTTAAAATGCCACTTCTGTTCAATATAAATACAGCTATGAGTATAATCGGAAAGCGTGGCGAGCAATTTGTACTGACAGTTTCAACCGAAAGCTGTTTTGCAACCGATTACAAAGATCGTTATCATATTGGCGCTGAAGTCTGGCTATTGGATAAATTGGCTCTGCGCGGTGGTTATAAATTTTATTACGATCTTGAAGATTATTCTTTTGGCGCGGGATTCAAAATAAATGTCGCCGGAAAACCAATCTCCATTGATGTCGCTTATTCCAATGTTTTGAGTTATTTTGAAGCGCCGCTACGGTTTTCGATTGGAGGGGAGTTTTAGTTATTTTAGAATTTATCGTAACAGATAGAATCTCTTCACCTTTTGACTAATACCTTGTTGGTTTGACAAAGACCTAAAAAGGCAAAACTATTTTGGACAACGTGTCCGCCTTCTTTTTGGCGGAAACCTTTTTTTTATTTAATAGTTTTGCCCCAAATAGTCTTGCCATTAGTTTATTCACTAATTCGGATTAAGTGGGATGAATGGTTGAATTAACTCGCTGAATGAAAATTAAACAGCTATTGATTTTTTTATCTGTTGGGTTGTTTCTATCAGTTGGAAATTAATGATTTCTATAATATCAGATCAATATTTAAAATTTAAATTATCAAAATCCAAATTCCTACCAATCTATAATTTGATTTAAAAAAAAATGAATAGGGTAAAAATGTATCGACGAGATTTTCTTAAAACAGTTCTCGCTTCATCGGGCGTTTTAGCGTTTGGTGCTAACATGAACTGTATTTCTCAAAAAGATGAATTGATAAACATCTTCCCAAAAGAAGCACCACCAACAAAACTTTGGGCAATAAAGATTCCTCAAAAATTGAACTGGCACGAAAAGAATTTCCTCACCTGTTTTCAAGGTTTGATTAATAAAATACAGAATCGGATTTACCTGGTTCATTCCAAAGCTGATAAATTTTGGTTGGATTATTATAAAGAGACGTTTGGGATCGAATATCAATTATTAGAGAATCCCGCCGAATTAATTCGTAAATTTGCCGGAGAAATTTCCGGTTATATTTTGTATGATGAAGAAATGGGGCACTCACTGAATTTAGCCACAACCATGGGTTCATTTCAGAATGCTGTTCCTGTGAGTAAAAGTCTTGAAAATAAGATAGAAGAATTCAGAATAAAAAAAGTTGATGACGTTTGTGGTCGTTGGGAAAATCTTTACCAGGCGTATGAATGGGCTTTGGAAGAGCTTACTCCAAAATGTAATAAAAAGATGATAGGTAACCTTTGTGTGCATGAGCCTTATTGGCCCACAAGTACGTTTGCCAATCGTGATTATGTAATTGCTAACAATATTTTTTCAGTGGATATTTCCTCGTCAGAAAGGGATAAACGGGATTACCAGTTGCTACGGAAAGTTTATCAGGCATATCCAGAAGAAACTGTCGTAATTGGTTGGCACTGTGTCCGAGATAAAGAGCATGAAGCAATCGCTTTGCAATCTGAATTTGGTTTTTATGGAATGTGTTCTCTTCGTACTGCTAATTTGACAGTCCATTCGAGTATTCAACTTAAAGAGAAGAAACCATTTGTGCAGCGCAAAGTTAAAAAAAAGGATTTGAAAGTCGATAATAAAGTTTACATAGCTTATATGGCAACTGACGGTGACGCAGCATGGTTCGTGCAAAATCTTATCAATACTGATTGGGCAAATCCGACACACGGCGAATTCAAATACAATTGGGGATTTCTACCCATGGCGTATGACCTGATGCCGGGCATGGTGAAATACTATTTTGAAAATAAAACGTCCAACGATTATTTTGTGGCAGGCCCTGCCGGCGCAACTTACACTTACCCGCATTTGCATCCGCAGCCGGAGAAATTCCTCCGACTGTCAAATTATTACATGAAAAAATGTGGTTTAACAACTGTGCACATAACAAACTGGAACGATCGGGATTGGTGGCAGGAAGTTGACTTGCCCGGATTCCCAAAATTATTACGCAAGTATCTTGCAAACTGTGTCGGATACGTCCGTGGAATGGGCGAATCAGCATTTGAAAAGCATTATCTCAAAGGTGGTAAGCCATACATTTTTTGTGGTGAGGGAATTCACAGGGGAAACGATATTTACCAGGTGATGAAAGATTTTATTGATGCCTGCACCAATCGTCCACTTTTTGTGTATAATCTTGTCAATCATAGCATCCCGATGAATGAAATAAAAGAAGCGATGGATAAATTACCTCAAGATAAAATAGAGTTGGTTCACCTTGATGAGCTGCTGCTATTAATTGAAAAAGCGTATGATGAAGGAAAAATTTCAGAAGATCTCTATCCTGAAAAAGAAGGCCTACAGCGAATATTAGCCAATGAAGCCAAACAGGCATGGATTCGATTTTACACTGAATTAAATGATTTCCAAACGCAATATGAAAAAGGTGAAACAGCCTACATCGATAATATTCGTAAATTACCAATCGGATTAGAACAGATTGTCCCGGGAGAAATATTAGCTTTTACAACGATCTGGCATGGGATGACGTTGGTAAAGTTGTCATTGGAATCAAGAGGAACTTACGTAAATCATAAACCCACAGCAACGCGGGATTTTATCAATGAATTTAGTTCTTTGCCGGATATAAAAATAGTCAAGGATTTACAAAAAATGTGGAATGATTGGCACAAGATAACAATATCTTTTCAGCAGGCAAAAATATTTGCAGATAGATTACTTCGAATAGCAAGGGAAATAAATAATGAAAGCCGTCGTATTAACCGAGCCTAAAGTACTCCAACTTGCAGATATTCCAGAGTTTAAGCTGACCGAAGAAAATCATGTGCTTGTTAAAGTGAAAGCCTGCGGCATTTGCGGCAGTGATTTGAGATATTGGGCAGGTGATAATCCATGGTCGCTTCATACGCTGGGAAAGCATGTAAGCAGCCCTCCAAATATGGTCATGGGACATGAGTTTGCCGGCGAAGTAGTGAAAGTAAACTCAAAAGAAAATGAACATTTTTTAGGTAAACGGGTTGGAGTGCAATCCTATCGCGTCTGCGGTAAATGTCGTTTCTGCAAAACTGGAAGAGAGAACCTTTGCCGAAACATGATCCACATTGGGCATGCACAGGGTTGGGGAGAAATGGATTATTACCCTGGTGCTTACGCTGAATATTGCATTGGTTGGGCTGATTTATTGCACCCAATCCCCGACCATATAACTTATGCACAAGCTGCAATGGCGGATATTTTGTGCGTGGCTGTTCATGTTGTCGGACGAACGCGAATTTATGAAGGCGCTCATATATTGTGCATTGGTGGTGGACCTGCAGGATTGAGTATCGCCCAGGTCACCAAAGTTCTTGGAGCAGAAAAAATAATTTTGTCAGATCCTTCACCAATAGCTCGTCAGGTTATTGGACAATTTAATACATTTACAGTGGTTGATCCTGGAGAAGATAATATCGCAGATCAAATAAAAGATACCGTGGGTGATCAAAAATTTGCAGCAATTTTTGACTCTGTGGGTAGCCTTGAAACAATTAATATGGCTTTGCCTTTGTTGGAAGAATCAGGAACATACGTGAATCTTGTCGTTCATGGCGCTTCGATAAATTTTGATATGAGAGCTTTGGGTTCAGAAAGAACAATTACCACATCGTCAAACGCTTATTACCGCGATCTGACAAAAGCATTTGAACTTTTAAATTCAGGAATTGTGGATGTCAAACCCTGGATCACACATCGTTTTCGGCTTGAAGATTTTCAAAAGGCGTTTGAACTATTGACAAAGTCTCCAAAGGAGGCTTATAAAGTTGTGTTTGAGCCGTGGGGATGAAGTTTCATTCTCAATTATCAATTAGCTATTCTCAATTCTCAATTAAATTGGTAATTTGTTTTGCTACTAATTTCGGAAGTGATGGGCTTGTCAATTGTGAATTGAGAATGAAGAATTACTAATTGAGAATTAATTTTTAGAGCAAGCTAACCAATTGATAAAAAAATGAGATTTGAACATAAAATAATTTTAGTCACTGGCTCCACCAGGGGCATCGGACTGGCTACTGCTTTGAAATTTGCATCAGAAGGCGGAACGATAATCGTTCACGGCCCTGATGAATCTGATGAATTTCAGAATGCTTTTAGACAGGTCTCAATAATTAGTCCCCAAAGTATCAAATTACCCTGTGAATTATCCGACTCGAATGCTATCCGTGAGATGTTTGTAAAAATTGAATCGCATTATAGGCGATTGGATGTTTTGGTGAATAATGCAGTTTCACAGAACAGTGTTCCGTTTTTAGATATAACTGAAGAGAATTGGGATCATGTATTTGCGGTAAATCTGAAAGCGCCCTTCCTTTGTAGTCAATTGGCTGCCAAAATGATGATAAAAAATAGCAGCGGTAAAATTATCAATATCGGTTCAGTTCATGAATTTCAAACAAAACGAAATTATGCTCATTACAGCACTTCTAAAGGCGGTTTGTTAATGCTGACTAAAAATATGGCGCTTGAATTGGCGGAGCATAATATTCAAGTGAATCAGATAACTCCGGGAGCAATTGCCTCGGCGCTGACGGATGCAGATAGGCAGAAGCAATTCCTCTCCGCGATACCTGCAGGGAAAGTCGGAAAGCCACCTGACATTGCTTCGATGACGTGTTTCCTGGCTTCGAACGAAGCTGATTATATTACAGGAAGTTCGTTTGTTGTTGATGGTGGATTAACACTCGGATTCTGTGCCAGCCGACCGGATCTTTAGCCAATAGCATTCATAAATTTTTGCCACAAAGTCACCAAGGCACGAAGAAACAATATGATATAAGTTATTTGAATTCCAAACTCAATTGTAAACTAATAATCTATGAAAAATGTTCTTATTTGTTGTTTTTTATTACTTTGTGTCTTTGTGTACCCTTCGGGCATAATAATCTTCGTGGTTTCGTGGCGAAAAAACATTTCAGATTGGTAAGAATTTTTATGAGAGAACATCCAATTTTAAAACAGCTTTACAGTTACACTCCCGAAAAACGACAGTTAGCAATCGTATGGCTCGGTCAAAATGGATTTCTGATCAAAAGCAAAAGTTGTGTATTTTTTATTGATCCCTATTTATCTGATTTCGCAGAACAGTGGACGTACGGCTGGAAAAATGAACACGTTCGCATGTCCAGCATCCCGATCCAACCGAAAGAGTTGTATGAAATTGATTATGTACTTTGCACCCATGACCACGTGGATCACATTGACCCATTTACAATTCCAATCATTTCTTTGCGTAATCCTGAAACAAAATTTATTGCTCCGCAGGTTGCGCGAATGCGAATGCTGGGCTTGTTTGTTGGCGAATCCAATTTGTATCTTATGCGCGGAGAAGATAAAGTAGAATTTAATAATTTAAAAATACACGCTATCCCTGCCGCTCATTCTAAATTAACTTATGATGAAAATAATGGTTACCACTTTCTCAGCTACATTATTGAAGTGGATGACCTTACAATATTTCACGCTGGCGATACAATTTTGTATAAGGATCAAACTGATTATCTGAAGAATTTTTCCATTGATCTGGCGTTTCTGCCGATTAATGGAAGACAATCAGAAGAATTGGAATTTGAACCTAATTTCACAATCGAAGAAGCAATTGATTTTGCTAAAAATATTGATGTAAAAATGGTTATTCCCATGCATTATGATATGTACACTTTGAACACGGCAAATGTAGCTGATTTTATCACTCAATCTGAAGGAAAAATAAATTATAAAATCGCTCAAATTGGAATTCCATTTTTGTTTTCATCGTGAAAGAATATAATACCTTTGGATTGTTGACAACCGCTAAAAAAAATATGACAAAATAATTGTTGACAAAATGATTTTTTATGTTTTAATTGTTTCTGCCAAAAATGATGCGGACAAGTTGCCATAAATTATTTTGCCAAATTAGATAACTGAAAAATTACATTATTTTTTTGTAAACGATTAAACTTTAAACAGGAGGATTAAATCATGCGTTCTTTTGTAGCATTTATTTTAGTTGTATTAATTGGTTTGTCTTGCGGCGTTCCTGAAAACCAAAAAGGACTTCCTAAAGAAGAAATCGAACAAGGATTTGTCTGGCTTTTTAACAACACAGATTTGACCGGTTGGGAAGTTTTCAACGGAGCAGATTGGAAAGTTGAAGATGGGATGCTGGTTGGTCCGTCTGAATCATCCGGGTGGATAGGCACAAAAGCTGAATACGACAATTTTGTGCTTCGATTGGAGTATTGGATCGATCCGGGCGAGACAGGCTGGTCAAACAGCGGCATGTTCATTCGGGCTGATTCAACTAATTCGCCGTGGGTGGAAGGTTATGAAATTCAGATCGATTTGAAAGATGAGAAGAATCCAACAGGCAGTATTTACAATCGCGTGCCAACAGATATGGATCAGGTTCGGGAAATCGCCCCGGAAAAGAATTGGAACAAAGTGGAAATCAAAGCCATTGGCTCACGTATTCAGGTTTGGATTAACGATTTGCAATTGCAGGATGCAACGCTGCATATTCGGGAAAAAGGTTTTATAGGCGTTCAACAGCACCATCCTGGCGTAACAGTTAAATTTCGAAACATCCGTATTAAACAATTAAAAGAAGATGATGCAGAAAAGGATTGGATTTCCTTATTCAACGGGATAAATCTGGATGGCTGGTTCTTCCGCGGAAAAGCGCAGTGGGTCGTTCAAGAAGGAATTTTGACAGGTATCGATGGCATGGGGCATATTTATGCTGAACCGGTTCTAACGGATTGTGAAATCCGCGGCATGTTCAGAGTCAGTGAAAAAGGAAACAGCGGTTTATATTTTCGCTGCAATCCACCGGAAGATAATCCTGATGGTTATCCCCGAGGATTTGAAGCGCAAATTAATAATCACGGCGATGCCTTCACTGGCTGGCTTTGGAAACCCGGAACGCCATCAGGTGAAGCCAAACGTTTGGTTACCCGGGATGATAAATGGTTTTCAATGCATGTGAGGGCAGTGGGTGATTTCATTCAAATTTGGGTGAATGGGCAGTTGATGACTGAATATCATGATGCAGAATACACCAAAGGTCATTTTTCAATTCAAGGGCATAATCCCGGGATGAAGATTGAGGCAAGGGATTTGTTTTATCGGGATTTGAGCGGGGAATAAAAAACGAAACCGCTAATCCGCCAAAAAGACGGCGGACTTTCAGTTTCACGAATTATTATTAATAAATTTTCACTAATTACTGTCTTTCCGAAAAAGGCATGCTGTTGTCATTCCGGCGATGTTTTGTGCCGGAATCTCCTGACTATAAGCACGAGATTCCGGTATTTTGCTTCGCTCCGGCCGGAATGACAGGTTTCTCTGACAGACACTAATTACAATAAAATCAATCTTCGGCAGATTTCTATTATTGATTGTTTTGCCAAAGAAAAATTAGCGCAAATTAGCGGTTCAAAATAGCGGTGCAAAATGAAAAAATCAATATTCATCGTTTCTGTTCTATTGTTAAATTTTGTTACAACTGAAGCTATTGAAATAACAGGCTACCAACTTGATATTACGATCACAACGACTTCGGACTGGTGTAACCTGGCACCACCTGAAAATATACCACTTTCAATTCTTGATCATGAGTTTGTGGAAAATAATTCTCCCAATGCACAGGTTTGGATGTTTCAGATAGTTCAATCCGGCAACACATTTCTAATAAAAGTGAAATTTAAAACATTTCTTTTGAATGAAGGATTAAATAGCGATCTGACTTTTGTTAGTACCAAAGGTGATTGGGGAGATGTAACAATTAAAATTGAAGGCATGAAAAATGGTTCCTTGACCACTGTGAGAGAATTTGAAAATCACGGGTATATTTCAGGTGATCCCACTAATCGAAGGGAGTTTTCTGTTCCGATTAATGATATCCTGGATTTGGATCTGAAAAGCTATCAGTTGGAAGAGCAAAATATTGAACCAACAGTTTTTACATTTTATTATCCATGGTATGGTTCACCGACCGGTCCCAATGGCGCCTGGTTCCACTGGGATCCAAACAACCACTATGCATCGACACATGAACCGCTGCTCGGATATTATGATTCCGGTTCTTTGGAAACACAGCAGCAGCATTTCGCCTGGGCGCGGGATTATGGTGTGGATGTCCTTATTAGTTCCTGGTGGGGCATCGGTTCTTATGAAGATAAACGGTTGGTTGAGTTGTTGAGCGAAGCTTTGAATTATCCTGTTAAGCTATCAGTTTATTTTGAGACAAATGGTGAGATCGAAAATGCCAGCGAGACGCTTCGCCCATTAGTCATTAAAAAGCATTTGCGATACATTTTAAATAATTATGGGGATCACCCCTCGTTTTTTAAGTTTGAGGATAAACCGGTCATTTTTCTTTACGGACTGCCGTTAACAAGAATCCCTGCCGATAAGTGGCAACAAGTAGTAACAGATTTGAGAAATGAAGGATTCGAATTTTTCATCAGTGTTGACAGTTTTGGCGCTGATTATGTGAAAATTTTTGATGGATTTCACACCTACAATCCGCTCTATCATACGCAGGATCAGTTGCGAAGTATTTTCAAAGCGAATTTAATCACTTCGTTTTATCATCAAAAAATCTATGCAGCGACGATCCTCCCTGGCTATGATGATACTGTTATTAGAACTCCAGGCATTCAGGTTTCACGGGAGAACGGAGCCTTCTATGAAGGACAATGGCAGGTGCTTGCTGAAACAAAACCAGCCTGGGTACTGATCACCAGTTGGAATGAGTGGCACGAGGGTAGTGACATCGAGCCATCGGTTGAATATGGCACCCAATATCTTGAATTAACAAAACAGGGGAGAAGTCTTTGGGATTCAACAAATGTAAAAGCTGTTGAAACAGAAAAAGGTCTGCCTAATGATTTTCGCTTTATTTCAGTTTATCCCAATCCATTCAATTCATCAGTTCAGTTCAAATTTTATTTGCCACATTCAGATCATGTGCAATTGGAAATTTTTGGCATTTTAGGAAGAAAAATCAATTCCCTCTTGGATGATAATTTATCTGCGGGTGAGTATAAGATTCAATGGGACGGGAGAAGTACTAATAAAAAAGACATAAGCAGCGGCGTGTACTTTTTCTGTTTGAAGTCAAGTAGTAATATTAAAGTTTCAAAGGTTATTTGTTTGAGATAATTTTTCCCACACGGATCAAAAACGCAAACGGAAAAGAATAGTGGAGATTTATCATCCGTGGGTAAATCCCTGTGAAGGTAGTTAGCTAAAATGAATCAAGAAAATCAGAGGAGTAAATAAGCATGTCCAATCACCAAAAAGTTATTGGCGTTATACCGGCACGTTATGGTTCATCAAGATTTAGAGGGAAAGTATTGGCAGATATTGCAGGCAAACCGATGATCCAGTGGGTGTATGAACAGGCAAGTCAATCGAAGACACTAGATCAACTTTTTGTAGCAGTGGATGACGCACGTGTCCAAGAATGTGTTGAAGGATTTGGGGGCAAAGCAGTAATGACAGGTCAAAATCATCAATCTGGAACGGATCGGATTGCTGAAGCGGTGGAAAGAATTGAAACTGACATTGTTGTTAATATTCAGGGAGATCAACCATTGCTCGATTCGAAAATGATTGACGAGGCAGTGCAGCCTATGCTGGAAGACACGACAGTTCAGATGTCAACCATCAAAACTAAAATAAGTGAAGAAGATTATAATGACCCGGCAGTCGTAAAAGTGGTTGTCGATGAAAATGATTTTGCACTCTATTTTTCCAGATCGCTCATTCCTTATCCCAGGGACAAAGTTGCAGTAAATGTTTATGAACACGTTGGATTGTATGTTTATCGTAAAGATTTTCTGTTGAAAATTTCAAAATTGCCGCAAAGCTATTTGGAAAAAATTGAAATGTTAGAGCAACTTCGGGTTATGGAAAAGGGTTATAAAATTAAAGTTGTTGAAACAAAAAGCCTGCATGCTGCAGGAGTTAGTGTGGATACGCCGGAAGATCTTGCCAAAGTTAAGAAATTAATTAAAGAAATGAATAATTTTGATTTTTGATTTACGATTTGGGATTTCGGAATTTTATAAATGAGTCAATTTTAAAAAAGGTTCAACCACCATTTCGTAAATAAAAAATTAATTTGTTTAATTCACGGTTAAAAATGCTTTTCGATTTTTCCACAATTATAAAAGGAATTTAAATGAACATAAATAGAAAAACAATTGAACAATTATACAACGACCTTTCACCTTCAGTTAAAGAAATGGCGGAGCGATCAGTAGCAAGTATTGTTGATGCAAAAAATAATGGAGGTAAAGTTGTTGTCGTAACAGGAAGCGGTCCCAATCTTCATGAAGGGGTAACAACTTTAATCGCCGAACTCATTAATAAAGAAGTGATTGATGGTGTTACCACAAGTTCGGCTGTAGTGGCACATGAAATGGCAGGTGTTTTGGATGAAGTCAAAAGAGTTGATGGCAGGAAATTGGGATTCTCTGAAAAAACACTACCACGTGGAGATGTTTTCGAAATCACTAAAATGTCTCCGGAATTACTTAATCAACTCAAGAAAGAAATGCTGATTGATACTGACCTTATTGAAAAAGCATTAGCAATTGAAGGTGATGAGATAATTAAAGCTGCTGGCAACATGGCTTATCCCATGGGTTTGCGAACGGAAAATCTTGCAAAAGAGATTTTGTTTATTGCACAATCAAAGGGACTTCCTTTTGAAGTGATAGCCGGAGCTGGTGCGGATGAGCGCACAATGTTAGGCGCTGCCAAAAAGAGAAATGTTCCCTGTTTGGTGACAGTCCCGCAATTGATCGGCGGCGGAATGGTCGGCGTGGCGCTTGCAGATTCGATTTCAATAATGGAAAGAACATCAAGAATTGCTGAAATGATGGGAGAAGCAGACGTGATTATTGAATCAGCAGTGGTTTTAACACAGGAAATCCATGATGGCCCATTTGAAACTTACACCGGGCATGGCATCTGGTCAACCTGGGAAGGATACCCGACGTATAGTTTGAAAGATAAAACGCTCATCCGAATTGATCTTGATCCCAATTTAAAAAAGGCGTGGGATTATGAAAAAGAATCAAGCACTGTGCAACAGGCGATAGATAAAGGAATGCCAAAAACCAAATTAATGGATATTCCATTCCGAATGGAGATGTCCGGATTTGCCCGGTTGGAAAATAGTATTCCTGTTATTGGAGATATCGGTGTGATATGGCCGGTAATGGCTTATCTTATCGAACAAAGACTGGGGATAGAACTGGATTTTATGTCATATCCGCAACAGAGCCCGGAAGGACAGGAAATGAGGAAATGGATTGTACAGAATATCCAACCGATCGCAAAAGAAAAATTATATGAATAATTAATGTTTGAACCGAAACTCTGATTCTGGTGATTTTCTGTCATTGCGAGGATCCGCCAGCTGGCGGAGACGAAGCAATCCCATAAATAAGCGTTTAATAATCAAGAGATTGCACCCTGCGGGTATTAAAAACTTCGCTACTTCGTCGCTCGCAATGACAACCACTTTTTTAAATTTCACTAGTTTTCGTTCAGGCACTAATTAGTGTATGTCCGAGAAAGCAGTCATTCCGGTTGGAGCGCAGCGGAATACCGGAATCTTGTGCATAAAACCATGAGATTCCGGCACAAAAAATCGCCGGAATGACAAAACATACCTTTTTCGGACAGACACTTATTAAACTGTAATTCACAAAAAATTAAATTGGAGTATGCATTGCTGATGAAAAGATTTCGTTTTAATATTAGGTATTTTTTATTTGTAATTGTTAGTTCTACCATATTTTTTATATCGGGATGTGGTGAAAACGACATTAAGAAACAAGTAAAAACAGGAAATGGTTTGGTTTTAAGCGAGTTTATTTTTGAAAAAGCCCCATTTGCTGAATGCCATGCATCAACAATTGTTGAGACAGAGCATGGTCTGATTGCTGCGTGGTTTGGTGGGACAGAAGAGAGCGAACCTGATGTCAGCATATGGCTGTCTCGTTATGATAGTGATGGATGGTCACCAGTGGAAAAGGTTGCCAGCGGTTCTGAATTGTCCGGAAGGAAAGTGGCTTGCTGGAATCCTGTCTTGTTCCAACCTAAATCCGCACCGCTCATGTTGTTCTATAAAGTTGGAGATGATGAGCCGGAATGGTGGGGTGAATATAAAACATCCTCGGACGGTGGTGTAACGTGGTCAAAAGCAATCCGTCTGCCCGATGGCTTCCTTGGTCCGATCAAGAATAAGCCGGTTCAACTGCAGGATGGTTCGATTCTTTGTCCATCCAGCATTGAATATTATCAGATTCAAAGTGGCGACACCAGTGAAGTCTGGCTGACGCATCTTGAGCTTACATCTGATTTGGGTAAAACCTGGAAGAAAATCGGACCCCTCAACGATGGAAAAAATTTTAATGTTATTCAAGGCTCAATACTTATTTATCCAAACGGAAAAATGCAGCTACTGTGCCGAACAGAATATGCGGCATGTATTTATCAATCCTGGTCTGATGATTTGGGCAAAACATGGAGCGCCATGACTCCAACAGAATTACCCAATCCCGATGCCGGAACAGATGCAGTAATGCTAAACGTTGGTAGAGCGTTGCTGGTTTATAATCACAGCAGTTCAGATGGTAAAGACCGCCGGGTTTTGAATGTTGCTGTTTCTGAAAACGGGAAGAAGTGGTTCGCTGCCTTCGTGCTTGAGAACCAGGAAGGTGAATATTCTTATCCAGCAGTTATTCAAACTTCAGACGGTTTGGTTCACATTACTTATACCTGGAA
>JADHVV010000138.1 GCA_016783825.1 Candidatus Zhuqueibacterota bacterium
GAACTTTTTGTTACTGGTGCTGTGGAGCTTTCCATTCACCATTGTCTTCTCGGTTTACCCGGAGCGGACCATCGGGAACTGCGAGTCGTCTATTCTCATTACCAGGCTTTGGAACAGTGTCATCACTTTCTGGTTAGGAATAATCTTGAGCCAGTCCCTTATTATGACACAGCCGGCGCTGCAAAGATGTTAGCTGAAAAAGCATCAAAAGCTACCGCTGTAATCGCCAGCAATCTTTGTGCAGAGCTTTATAACCTTGAAATCATCAAAGAAAATGTTGAGGATTTTACCCGGAATAAAACAAGATTTCTTGTATTCTCCAAAAAGGAGAATAAAACTCCCGGCAGTAAATGTTCAATTATATTTTCCACTGAACACAAAGCAGGAACATTATTTAGGGTACTCGAAGTGTTTGCAAGCAAAAACCTTAACCTGACAAGAATTGAGTCAATTCCCAACCAGTTGGGTAGTTTTGTATTCTTCCTTGATTTTGAAGGATCGCGTGATGATGATAATGTCGTAAAAGCGCTTGATGAAGTGAAAAAAATAACCACCAGGTTCAGGGTGATGGGATTTTATGATGAATGTAAGGGGGAGTGAAAATCCCAACCTGGACAAGCCAGAACCGACACTGATTAAAAAAATTTCACGCAAAGTCGCGAAGCCGCAAAGGGCTCGCAAAGTTTTTCTTTTAATTTTCTTTGCGTAATCTTTGCGTGATTTTTTATTGCCCATTGTACAAGAAATTTACTTTTTTGATACTAATATACTGGTTTGTGATTTTTTCATTGATCAGATCAAAGTCCTCTCTCCCACTCCTCCCTTAAATTTGCTGTTTGAGGATTTCCCAACACTTCACTAATCTGTTTTAGCAATTTATGTTTGTCCCGTGACAAAGTGCCTTTGAGCACTAAATAATTTGAAGCATGGTTGCTGCGATAGATGGTTCCTTTTAACTCCGTATTTTCAATAAATATTTCCATCTCCTTGATGAGTTCCAATACGTTCATGGGAACATATTCACCGGCAAATCGCTGTTTGAATCTTTCTATTCCATATGGAAAACTCAAAACCAAAGTCGATGCATATTCCGGTTGGATTTCATTCAAAATTTTTGCCGAATTGATAGCGTGTTGCCGGGAATATTTTTTCCCGCCCAGTCCGTTGAGTATCATGACCGAATTTTTGATGCCGGCTTCTCTGGCTTTCAGCAATCCTTCAACAGTAGAATGAAAAGTCTCGCCTTTATTGACCAGATTCAAAACTTCATCATCTCCGGATTCAATGCCCACGTAGATCAGTTTCAAACCCATATTTCTCAATTCAACGAGATCGTCCATTGATTTGGAAGAGATATCTTTGGGCAAAGCATAAGCGGATATTCTGCCAACTTTTGGGAAAGCTTCATTAATTGCTTGGAGTATCTTTTTGAGCTTATTAGTCGACAGCACCATCGCATTCCCGTCCGCTAAAAATATTCTTCTCACATCAGGATAATTGGAGGCAGCGTTTTTAATTTCGCCAATAATCTCTTCTTCTTTTTTAACTTTAAATTGTTTGCTGGTGTACATTTCACAAAAGGCACATTTATTCCATGAGCAGCCGAGTGTGATTTGAAAAATTAAAGAGTTGGCTTCGGCTGGAGGGCGGAACAAAGGTTCATTATAATTTATTGGGAAATAAGTCATATTATTTCTTTATCGACACCAATTTATTCTCCGCCATATATTTGGCAAATTCTTCAATGCCCTTTTCTTTGATCAAATCAATGCCGGCTTTTCTGTCAGACCGTAAAATGAATCCGATAACTTTTGAGAAAAAATTGTTGAATTTTTTACAATCGTTGGCATCTTCAAATTGAGTACAGGCAGCGCAACTTTCATAACTATTTTCCATACAGCAGGTTCTGATTTTGCACCAGGTGGCTTTTTCGTTATCGTGGCAGCCAGGGCATTTTTCTTTCAAATATTTTGAACAAGCGCCACAATACAAACCGCAGTAGGATACTAAATTTTTGTTTACTGTTATTTCTGCCATTTTTTCTCCTTCTTTTATTGGTGTGATGGAACATCTTGGTGCTTATAATTTAAAATAAATTTTAGACAATATCAAGAGGAAAAATTCACCATATTATTTAATTGATTTCCTTATATTTTATATTGACATTTCAAAGGAATTTTTGTATAATATATCGTTATTCAAATTCGATAACCGATATTGAAAATCTACCGCAGGAAAAAACTGGAAAACTTGAAAGAAAAATATATTGTCGATAACAACAACCGAAAAATCGCTGTTCAATTGGATATTCAAACATTCAGAAAGATCGAGGACATTCTTGAAAAATTATGCGTTGTACCGGTTGATGAAGGAGGATGAAGGTGGCGATACTTTAAATTTTGAACAGGCAAAATCCTATTATTTAAATCTGGAAAAAGCAGATTGAATGTTGAATATCCCAACCTGGACAGACCAGAAATGAATAAAAAAGAATCTCACGCAAAGACGCTAAACCGTTAATGAAATGCAAAGTTTTCTTTAGATTTCCTTGAAATATCAATGGATAGTGCAGCTTAATAAATCAAAAACTTCAAAATTGGATATGTGATTTTTAAAAATTTGAAACAACATCAAAAACACACCGTAACTAAAACCTAAAATTTTCACTAATCATATCCGAAACAATAAATATGAACGTATCCCTCAAAAACTTCACAATAACTTACGGCGATGTTACTGCAATCGATCAGGTTACAGTAGATTTTCCTGAAGGTTCCACCGGGCTTTTAGGAATTAATGGCGCTGGAAAAACCAGTTTGATTAAAGCCCTGCTAGGATTGGTTCCGTTTGCGACCGGTTCCGGAAATATTTTAGGCAAAGATATTATTAATGAAGGTAAAATCATTCGGCAGCTTGTCGGTTACATGCCGGAAAATGATTGCCTGATTCCAGGATTCAATGGCGTGGGCATGGTGCAATATGCGGGTGAATTGTGCGGCATGTCATGCTCTGATGCCCTGCAGCGCGCCCACGAAGTTCTGTTTTATGTTGGACTGGAAGAAGCGCGCTACCGCAATGTGGAAACTTACTCTGCCGGTATGAAACAGCGCATAAAGCTGGCACAGGCATTTGTCCACGATCCAAAGCTGCTTTTTTTGGATGAACCAACCACGGGGATGGATCCCAAAGGACGGGGAGAAATGCTTGAACTTATAAGTGACGTTTCCAGCCGTAAGGAAATTAGCGTTATTCTGTCTTCCCATATTTTATTGGATGTTGAGCGGACTTGTGAGCGCGTCGTTATCCTGCACCAGGGAAAAGTTGTGGAACAGGGCAGCATATCCGAATTAAAAGGAAAACATTCGGATAGTTACACTGTCCGGGTAATCGGAAATCGCAAAGCATTTGAAACAGAACTGGTAAACAAAGGTTGTGAGGTCGAGCCAGATGGTCAACATTTTCTTGATGTGGGATTGCCATCAGGAAAAGGTACGGAGCTAATTTTGAGTGTTGCAAATAAAACTGAAGTGCAGCTTCGCCAATTAACTGCCAGTATTCGTTCGTTGGAGGATGTGTTTGTGAAGCTTATTGGTGCTGTGAATTAAGCTGAAAAGAATTTTCATCAGGTAACATGGTAATAGGGTAAAAGGGTAATTAGTGTCTGTCCGAAATTTGTCATTCCGGCGATCTTTTGTGCCGGAATCTCATGGTTTTATGAACAAGATTCCGGTATTCCGCTACGCTCCAACCGGAATGACATGTCCATATAAGTAATGTGACAAAGTAGAACTAATTACCCAATAAACTAATTACCCAATAAACTAATTACCTAATTGCCCTATTACCTATTTACCAAATTACCTAATAAACCAATTACTCCAACAGAACTTTAGTTCAACAATTTGAAGCAAAGTAGGAGAAACAAATGCCAGTATATGATCAATCGTACCGCCATTGGCATGGTGTTTTAAATTCAAGGACTCAACAATGGTTCATTATCGCTCGCAGCGGGATAAAAATATTGTGGCGCAAATGGATGATAATTTTGGTCGCGTTTGCTGCAATTCCTTTTTTCATTCGTGTGGCGCATATTTACATTGCCACCAGGTTAGTTGATACTGTCCAATTTGGAAAATTCGCCAGCCAGATTCAAATTAATCCCGAGTTGTTTAAAACATTCATCAACCAGCAATCATTTTTTATTCTTCTCATTGTTGTGTTCGCTGGTTCCGGTTTGATTTCAACGGACAAAAAATTCAATGCACTGCAACTATACTTTTCCAAACCGCTGTCTAAATGGGATTATCTATTAGGCAAATTTGCGATCGTTGGTTTTTATGTATTTGTGATTTCATTGCTTCCCGCGCTGCTCTTGTTTTTTACAAAGGTTCTCATTTCTGATGACTTAAGTTTTCTCAAGCAGCATTACTGGGTACCCTTCGCCTTGCTTGGATTTTATTTGATAATAATACTGATTTACGGCGGATTAATCCTGGCGCTTTCGTCATTGGGAAAAGGCGCTCGATTTGCCGGAATCGGATTTTTTGCTTTGTATATTCTAACAGATTTGATTAAGAAAATTTTAGCCTACGAACCAGACATCGGAATAATTTCGATTGGTGCAGATGTGCAGCAAATGGGCGATTTCATTTTTGGTCTGCCATTAACCCATTCTTTTCCAGCCTGGTTGGCTGCGTTTGTGCTTTTAATAATTAGTGTAACTTGTTTATTTATTTTAAATTCACAAGTGCGGGGGACGGATATTGTGAAATGAGTTTTTATGAATCGTTTTTTGAACTTTGATTTTGGCAGATTTACTATTGCGAAAAATGGTTACAAGTAGCAGTGGCAGCAGCAGTCAATTTCGTACAGTCTAAAAACTGCAACTGCTACTGCCTCTGCTACTTTTACAAAAGATAGTATAAATTTCATTTTTTAACCTTCTCAAGAACAAACAAAACGAAAATCGGTAACAATAAATGTGTATAATAAAATTAGAAAATCTAACTAAATGCTACGGACAGGTAATTGGAATTAACAACTTGAGTTTGTCCATCGAGTCTGGTGTGACAGGATTTTTAGGGCCTAATGGCGCTGGAAAATCGACACTGCTAAAAATCTTAACTGGTCAGCTAAAACCAACCCAGGGCGTTGCGACATTATGGGGCGAACCAGTCTGGAATAATTATAAATTGAATTCAAAAATTGGCTACTGTCCCGAACATGAAGATTTTTATCCTCACCTGACAGGATATGATTTCGTTTTCTATATGGTTCGTATGCACGGTTTTTCAAAATCAGAAGCAAAAAATCGGGCTTTGAAAGCCATTGAAACAGTTGATATGTCCGAAGCAAGAAATAAACGGATTGGCGCTTATAGTAAAGGTATGCGTCAGCGGATTAAACTGGCGCAAGCGATTGCTCATGAACCGGAATTGCTCTTTTTGGATGAACCATTGGCTGGCATGGATCCATTGGGCAGACGGGAAATGATACAACTTATCAAACGATGGGGCAGCAACGGTAAAGCAGTGGTTGTTTCCAGCCACATTTTACATGAAGTGGAAGAAATGACAAATTCAATATTGCTGATCAATCATGGTAATATCATTGCAGAAGGTGATATTTATGAAATCCGCCGGCTCATTGACAACCATCCCCTGCACGTTACCATTGGCTGCGATAATCCAAACCTGCTGACCTCAAAACTGCTCGAATATGATGATGTGTTAAGCGTTCAGTTTGACCGTGATCGCAGTGAAGTCTGCATTCAAACTAACCAGCCGGATGATTTCCATCGCAGGCTGCCAAAGCTGGCGTTAGATAATAAAATTTCAATTTTTTCATTACAATCACCGGATGAAAATTTGCAATCTGTGTTTGAATACCTGGTACAGTGAGGAAAATATGTTTAATGCTTTGTTCAAATTTTTTCTTATAAATTTACTAAAAAACAGAAGAACGCTGATGGTTATTATTACCGGCATTGTACCTATATTTGTTATGCTTATTATTTTAATCATCAAACCATTAATTTACGATGGGAAAACTTTCTTTTCATCATTTTACCCGAGCTTTGTTTTTCTTTTTTATCTTCATTTTCTTGTTCCCATCACATCTTTATTTTTTGGTACGGGGATCATCGCCGATGAAGCAGAAGATAACACGCTGCAATTTCTATTGACCCGCCCCGCTCACAGGGCTTTAATATTTTTGACAAAATTGCTAACAAATGTATTTGTCGGCAGTTTAATAATGATTATTTCTATGCTGATCACTTTTTTTATTGCGCAATTAGGTTCAACAGAACAGACGCCCAACGCATTTTCATTTTTGATGGGAGCAAGCGGAACCGTTATACTTGGACTTGCTGTCTATAGCACGCTTTTTTCGCTATTGGGCGGAACCATTCGCCACCCGTTGATTGTGGGTTTATTATTTGTTTTCGGCTGGGAAAAAATAATAACTTATGTACCTGGTAATGCTCAATATTTCACAATAATGAATTATCTGCAAGCACTTTACCCGGGAAAAAGTTTTATCGATACACCAATATTTTCTGCCGATATTTCCATTTTGACCGCTATAATCGTTCTTTTTACATTGACAATTTTGTTCGGTGGCGTGGCTTGCTATTTGCCGGGTTTGAAGGAGTATCGATAGGAAAGAAAGTTGATTGTTAAAGGTTCAGATACGAAATAATTTTAAATCATCTTTAGCGGGAAGTGACCATTCTACCATGTTTCTATCTCTTTTTCTAATTCTTCGATTGAAATTACTTTGCCCTGATCAACAGCTTCTTTTCCTTTTATTACTTTATTAATAACATAACGCACTAAAGTGCAGGCGAAGGCTGAGGCGAAGGCGAAGGAAAAAAAAGAATATCCTTAATCCCTGTGCCCGAAGGGTGCTTGAATCTTTTTCCTTGCTTCGCCTTTGCCTTCGCCTCAGCCTTTTCGGTATGAAAGTTAATTGATCTGGGTTAGAAATTCTTTTGCACAAAAAACGAAGATTTGACTTGTAATACTATAAAGTCGATACATGATGTCATCAATATCAGCAGCATCAGGGTGAGATGAAATAGCAGTCACTGCTTTTTCTTTTAGAGTTTCCATTGTTCTTATTCTTTAAAATTTTTACTTGCCCTGCCTATCTGTATTATAAGATAAAAATTCTATAATTATAAAACAACCATGTTTTTCTAATTTTAAAAAATTTAGGTTGAAATTTGATGCCAATTTTTGTATAATTAAATAAAACGGGTGAATTATAATTTGCGTTTATTTATAAAAAGCCAAATCCATAGCAATTAAACCATAGAAAAACAAAGGATATTCTCATTGAAAATTGAGGGTTGTATTTGGTACCGTGATATTATCGATAAACTATTATGGAAGCACAATGTTACTCATACAGAAGTAGAAGAAGTTCTTGATAACAAACCAAAATTTACATTAATCGAAAAAGGAAAAGTTAAAGACGAGAATTTGTATTCTGCTAGAGGACAGACAGATGATGGTAGATATTTAACAGTACTATTCATTTATAAAACAACAAAAGAAGCATTAATTGTAACTGCAAGAGATATGGATTCAAAGGAGAAAAAACGATATGGGAAAAGATAAAATTATAAAAGAACCATTGCCCGATAATTTTAACAGCATAGCAGAAGCTGCAGAATTTTGGGACAGTCATAGTTTGTCTGATTATGAAGAATATCAGAAAGATATCGATATTGAAGTTGAATTGAAAAAAGAAAAAAATTATTTTGCTATTGAAAAAGATTTATCTGATATTGTTGATAAAGTCGCCCTTTCAAAAGGGATTTTACCAGAAACACTGATAAATTTGTGGCTCAAAGAAAAAATTATTGAAAAACAAATTTAGTAATTATTCAGTTGTGCACCGTATAATAATATATTTAAAATTATCATTCTTTTCACACAAGGTATTTTGATAATGAAATATTCAAAAATACTATTAATTCTGATTCTAATCTTTTTAGTATTTACCTCCTGCGCTAAACTCTGGGACATCATCATCAATCCCCCGGATGACGATAAAAAAGATCCATCATTTGTGAATTTCGATCCAATGCCGTACGATTTAAATTTCGGCGACGATTATAGTATTAACGCTGATAAAACTTATCTATCCAGTGATACGCTCATTTTTGAAATTTCTCATAGCGGCGGCTGCGAAGAACATTTTTATGAAGTGCGTTTTAATCGTGTTGAAAATCAAACCGCGTACATATTTGTTTATCACAATGGTAATGGTGATATGTGCGAGGCGTATCTCACAAGCAATCTAAAATCAAACCTTCAAACACTTTTAGTTCGTGATGATTTTGCTGATCTCTACTTGTTAAGACCAAACCAAGAAGCCATAAAGTTGAGATAATATTTTTGACGTCACGAATCCGCCGGAAAAAAGTCGGACTTTCAGTTCACAAATTATATTCGAATAGAGAGTGTAATTCGTGAACTAAAAGTCCGACATCTCTTTGGCGGATTCGTGGCTTATTTTTTTGCATGAATAATCAGTTGTTTTCTCTTAAACATCTCCTGCCTTTTCCAAACATCCCATTAATATTCATTCTTCCTATAGACAAAGTAACCTTTTATATTTTTCTCCGTAAACAATGCAAAATATTAGCCACCTTATCATCTCAAAGGAAAAAGGATTCTCAATGAAAAAAATTAACTCCCTGCTTTTTGTAGTCTTAATATTTTCTTTCGCACAATTAGCGTTCTCCGCGCAAGATACGGATCAACAAAACACTGAAGAAAAAATCCCCTACCGCATTCCAAAAGTAACTTCGAAAATAAAAGTCGATGCTTTCCTCAACGAGGATATATGGAAACAGGCGGTTAAAATTGATGCCAATATCGAAGTTCGTCCCGGTGAAAATATTCCGGCACCGGTAAAAACTGAAGTACTCATGGCATACGATGACAACCATATTTATGTAGCTTTTATTGCGTATGATCCTGATCCCTCAAAAATCCGCGCCCATCTTTGCGACAGGGATAATATTTGGGATGATGATTGGGTGATTATTTTGTTTGACACTTTTAATGATCAACGGAGAACTTATGATTTTGGCTGCAACCCGTTGGGAATTCAGACTGAATTTATTGAAACACCAAGCGGTGGCGGCGGCGGTGACTGGGACGCCATTTGGAAATCTGATGGACGAATTACAAATGAAGGATTTATTGTTGAAATGGCAATCCCGTTTAGAGTTTTAAATTTTCCACGTGCTCCCGGAGATCAAATATGGGGTTTTGATGCAGTAAGAAGTTATCCAAGGAATGTACGACATCATATCGGTACTTTTCCCCGTGACCGAAATAACAATTGTTATATGTGCCAGGCAGAAAAACTAATTGGATTTGCCGGCGTTTCCCCGGGAAGAAATATTGAATTTGATCCTACTTTTTACTCGATTCTAACACAGGAAAGGGAAAATTGGACATCAGGAGAATTCAAAGAAAAAGAAAAAAAATATGATCCTGGTCTTACAGCACGCTGGGGGATAACACCAAATCTAACGTTAAGCTCCACTTTGAATCCTGATTTTTCAAATATCGAAGCCGATATTTACCAGTTGGATATCAACAACCAGTTTGCTATTTACTACCCGGAAAAGCGTCCATTTTTCCTGGAAGGCGGTGATTATTTTGAAACGCCATTAAATGCAGTACATACACGAACTCTTGCTGAACCCGATTGTGGTGTTAAGTTAACAGGAAAGGAAGGCGCCAATTCTGTCGGTTTTTTTACAGTGCAGGACGAAATTACAAATTTTTTATTTCCAGGTGTTGAAGGATCTGCTTCTACGTCATTAGCTAAAAAATCCTATGGCTCTGTTTTGCGATATAAAAGGGATGTCAGCAAATCTTCTTACGTTGGCGTTTTGCTTTCGGACAGGGAAGGTAATGGATATTATAACCGCGGTGTTGGAATTGACGGCGATTTTAAATTCACCAAAAAAGACCGATTAATGTTTGGTTTTATGGGATCAAGTACGCAATACCCAGAAGCCATCTCAAAAGATTATGACCAACCGACTACAGATTTCAGAGGGGGGGCATATCACCTTTTTTATGCACATGAAACCAGAAATTTCGAAATTTATGGTCTTCATCAGGAAGCTGATCAGGACTTCCGGGCAGATCTTGGTTTTATCACCCAGACTGGAATTAGGAATAACGAACTGGGAGGCACCTATAAATGGCAGCGTGATCCCGGGCACTGGTACACACAAATAAGTTTAACCGGTGAATTTGAATATGGAAGAGATAAGCAAAATACGCTTTTGAACAGGGATTTGTCGCTTCGTCTCAATTACCAGGGGCCATTCCAATCTCACAGTCATTGGTTAGGTGAACAAGGTACAAGACGATATAATGGCAAGGAATTCGATCTGCAATGGATGCAGGGATGTTTTGGATTAAGACCAGTCGCTCCGTTGTTCATACATTTTTTCTGGAGATATGGTGATCAGATCGATTATGCAAATACCCAACTTGGTACACGAATACAGTTGATGCCCAGTTTTGAGTTAAATTTGGGATTGCATTTAAAAATGGAATTTCTGCATACTTTTGAACGATTAAATGTGAATGGCGGACGTCTTTATTCAGCTAATGTCAGTCATCTTAAACTGATTTATCAATTTAATAAACGAATGTTTATCAGAACTATTTTGCAGTATAAGGATTATCAACGTAATGTAAACCTTTATTCAAACAGTGTTGAAGCTGAAACAAAAAAGCTTTTTACTCAATTTCTCCTTTCGTATAAAATCAATCCGCAAACGGTATTTTTTCTTGGTTACTCGGATGACTATTACGAGGATGAAAATATCAGCCTGATTCAAACGAACCGAACTATTTTTGCTAAAATCGGGTATGCTTATATTTTATAGATTTTATTTGACTACTGATTTTCGCCACCGAGTCGCAGAGGCACAGAGTAAATAAAATAAATTTTGGACTGTTCGGAATTAATTTATTTTCTTACTTTTCGTTTCAATTTATAGTAAACTCTGCGTCTCCGTGTACCCTTCGGGCATAATAATCTCTGTGGCGAAAGGATTCTAATTCCCCCGCAAGAAAAAACTCCCTGACGTGTTTAATTTAATATTAACAAAACAAAACTTTCCAATTTATGGAGGAAGAAATGTATTTTCCAAACAATAAATCTGTAAAAATAATTAGTACAATTTTTGTATTCTTGTGTTTGATCAGTTTCTCTGTTATTACAGACAGTCAAGTTCAGGCAAATCCCAAAGACAAAAATCTATCCTACAAATCAAACGAAGGTGACGTCCTCATCTACGAGAGTGTTCGCAAAAATACCCGCACCATGGAACGAGGCGGTGAAACATCAGATTTTACCACCACCAGAAAATACGATTTTCAACTCAAGACAGAGAAAGTCGAAAATCTGATTTGTTTTGAACTCACGGTAAATAAACTGGAAACTTCTAGTGAAGGCGGACGCGGATTCAGGGGTTCCCAACTTGATCCTGAAAAAATTAAAGGAAAACGCGCCAGAATAAAAATCAAGCCAAGTGGAGAATTCATCGAGATTACTGCAATTGACAGCATCTCTGTTGGTGAAAGACGCGGCAGAGATAACAACAGGAGCAGACGTCCCCGGCGTAGAGGAAATCCTGTCAACCAGTTAAGAATCGCATTTTTTCAATTGCCTGATAAACAAATCAAAGTTGGTGATTCCTGGACAGAAGATTATAAAGAACCAGCACGGGATGCAGGTGGATTTATGGGCAGGTTATCTCAAGACCGCAAAGTGGATGGAAAATCCAAATACACTGTAATTGGCGAAGAAGATAAAAATGGACTCAATTGTTACCATATCAAAGTAGAGTCAGAATATTCAATTGAATCCCAAGGTTCAATGAGAGGCAATGAGTTTAATACCGAGCGTGAAGGAGAATCCACAGCAGATATTTGGTTCGCTTACAAAGAAGGTATTTTAGTGGAATACACTCAAAGCGATTTTTCCGAAAGCACAACTGCAATTTCCGGGGAGATGAACCGGACAATGGCAAGTTCCGGTGAATCCAAATCTACGTTGAAACTTGTGAAATGGAATCCGAACTAATAATTTTTTAAATGTCTTGATATTTACTAAAAAACCACAGCAAATAATTTAAAACTTCTCAAACCACCCCAGCATACCCAATATAGAAGGTAAACTGGCGCTTTCATGAGTACCGTTCGCAATTGTAACTAATTCTATATTGTTGCCTCCCATTGCGCGCAAACTATCCACCGCAGTTAACGCATTTTGATATGGGACAGCTTCATCCGCGTCACCATGGTAGAACCTGATCGGCGTTTGAGGCGCCCAATTCAGCAAATTATTTTCCTGCAGCGCTGCAAAAATTTCGGGTTCTTCACCATTAAAAAATTTTGATAAATAATCCTGGTTTATCAATTCTGTTATTTTTGTTGGTAACGAATTATTGATTTCGGAAGATGATTTTGTACCATCGAAAAATAAATGCATCATGTCGCCATAAGGAGAATTAAAAATGTCATTCAAACGATTCCAACCGTAAATATCATCATAAGCTGTGATAAAAAATGCAAGATAGTAGGGCCACTGGTACTCGGTTTGTCCCATGAGTATTTTGGCAGTAGAAAGCATGTCATACGGACCTGCCATGGGCGCGACTGCGGTTAATTGAAATTCTGTCCCATGTTTTTGTTCAATTTCTCTATGGGTTGCTAGTGTAACCCAGCGCACTAAAGTGCAGGCAAAGGCAGAGGCAAAGGCGAAGGAAAAAAAGAATATACTTAATCCTTGAATTTTATATCTTGCTTCGCCTTTGCCTTCGCCTCAGCCTTTTCGGTATGAAAGTTAATTGATCTGGGTTAGAAATTCTTTTGCATAAAAAACAAAGA
>JADHVV010000139.1 GCA_016783825.1 Candidatus Zhuqueibacterota bacterium
ACCGAAAAGGCTGAGGCGAAGGCAAAGGCGAAGCAAGGTATAAGATTCAAGCACCCTTCGGGCACAGGGATTAAGGATATTCTTTTTTTTCCTTCGCCTTCGCCTCAGCCTTCGCCTGCACTTTAGTGCGTTATGAAATACATGAATATGCCCAAGATGTTGGATAAATCAATTAAAAAAGCAGTAACCGGTTTGTAACCTTAAACAGGAGGGAGGTGAATAATAACCCTAAGCTGTATCAATTTTTTTTAATTAACCAAATTTTAATTAATCTCAGGAGGATTAAATGAGAAAAAGAGCATCATTAATTATTCTATCACTTCTTATTTTCTTTGCTTCATCAGTTTTTGCTAACGGTTTAAGTTTAAACAGTATTGGAACACGAGCCATTGGTATGGGTGGCGCCTATATCGGATTGGCAAATGATTATAGCGCCATTTACTGGAACCCGGCAGGTCTCACACGAGTACAGGGTCCCCAGGTTTCAATATTTGTGAGTGATATTATGCCAACAGGAACCTATAAATTTGATACTTATGGCATTAATGCTGAAATGAAATCCAATCATTATATCAGCCCCAATATTATGGGTTATTTGCCACTTTTTTGTGGTGAAAAATTATTTGTTGGTTTGGGCGCTTTTGTACCGGCTGGTCTTGGCGCCGAATGGGAAGGTTCGGACTTGGCAGCATTTAGCGGACCTGCCGGCACAGCTTACGAATGGATGAGTAAAATTGGTGTTTTTAATATCTCCCCGGGAGTTTCTTATAAAGTCAGCGACAAAATATCTGTTGGTGCAGCTATGAATGTCTTTTACGGCATGATGGATATGAAACGTCCCGTGGATAGTAATGAAGATCATCTGATGGACGCTCAATACGAAGAATCCGGTTCAGGTCTTGGCTATGGGCTTTCATTAGGCTTGTTGGTAAAACCAATCGACATGCTTAGCGTTGGACTTTCTTTCAAAACCAAAACCACAGTGAAGTTTGAAGGCACAGCAAGCAATACAGCATTTCAAGCTTCTAATGCAGCAGATACGGATTATGAACGCGACTTAGCTTGGCCCATGTGGATCGGTGGCGGAATTGCATTTTGCCCAACTAAAAAATTGACCATAACGGCAGATGTCCAGTACAGTAAATGGTCTGAAACAGAAGAAAAAATTGTGACCGATTATAAAAATAATGTCTGGGCAGGCGCAATGAGCGAAGAAGACCGTACCATGGTATTAAATTGGGAAGACGCAACACAAATTCGTTTTGGCTCTCAATACAAATTAACGGAAGCTTTGGCTGTCCGAGCAGGTTACTACAGTGATCCAGCACCTGCACCGGATGAGACAGTAAATATTATATTCCCGAGCATAAGTTACAATGCAATTACTGCCGGTGCAAGTTATTGCCTGGGCAAAGTTAGTTTGGATCTTGGATTGGAGTATTTGATGGGAAGTGATCGTGAGATCGCACAAAGCGCTTTAGGAAATATGCCCGGAACTCATGGGATGAGCATTGTTGTTGCCAGTTTCGGATTGACTTACTCATTTAAATAAATTTAGTGGTAAACGTAGCTGAATAATTTTCATCTTGTTAAATATGAAAACCCGGAATTATGTTTTTAATTTCGGGTTTTTTTTATCAAAGATATTTGGATAAGTAAATATTCATCTTTATTTTTTAATTATAGCGGTGGTTAGATATTGATGCTAACATTAAAATAGAAGAATTAAAATGGAACAAAAGAATTTGATTTCAAGTATAATAGTTGCTATTTAAAAATATAGTGGAATAGTTACGAAATAGCAATTTATCAAAATCCAAAAAGTAATCGTAACAACATGCAGTTCGTTTGTTCTTTGAAAATATTCAGGTGTTTCGTCAGAAAAAATCAAACATTAACAGATTTTATATTCTCGTGCTTTATTAAAATACGAAAAATTAATTTTGCTGAAAATTAAAAAACACTTGATTTTTTCGTTGAGAATACATATTTTATATATAAGATAAAATATTAATATTTTATTCTCAATGTGTCAATTCTTTCTAAAAGAATTGAACTAGAAACGACAACCGGAAATTAAATTTTGTGCATACACCTGATGAGCGTTCATCGCTCCAATGGTAAGAACAAGAATTTTAGAGTGAATATAGGCTTGTAATTGATTCATTCAGTTCAGACAGAAAATAATATTCCCCATGGTGAAAATTTCAGGCTCAGCAAAAAAACAGTTTCTTTGGATAATAATAATTTGGTTTGTATTTTTAATACTAACACAAATTGCATTGAGACAACCACACTGGGAGCTGACTTTCTTTCAAAATCTAAATTATAACTTATTTTTTATAATTTTACTCCTTTCAATTAAGATTTTTTTAAAAGAAAAAAATAACTCATATATTTATCTTAATTTTGCTATTCTCTCATTAATATATTTATCCGGATTTTTTGTGATATTTACCGGTGAAGGTTATCCAATAGGTGATAACTATTTACTATATTATGTTTGGTCATATCGTAAAATTGCTATAAGTATCGCTTTGAGTGGTACAATTAGTTTCATCGTTGCCGACTATTTATTCTACGGTGAGAAAATCCTGCTTAAATACCTGTCAACGATGATATTTGTACTGCCGTTTTCGATTTTTTATTTTCAAAAATTTATCATAAATTCCCGAACAATCTTTTTCAGACCGGCACAATTCGAAATTATCAGCAGCTCAATTGGGATGAATTTTCTGGCGCTATTTTTTATCCTGGTGTTTGGGTATCTTTATCTCTATCGAAACCAACCAATCACCAGGCACATAACTTTAATAATTTTCAGCTCGTTATTATATGTAGCGATTGATATAAACGACAATATCTTCTTGCACCAGGAAAAGGAATTGCCCGGCATAAGCCAGGTTTTTTTAACAGGAAATCTTATTTTATACATTTTGATATTTATTGATAAAATGATTTACATGGATAGTGAGTTCGGAAAGTTCTATGATAAGCTGATCAGTTCAAAAATTAAAATTAACCTAAATATCATTCCTAAAAAAACGATTGTCGAAAAATATGTTATTTTCATAAAAGAAAGATTAAAATTTATCCCAAATCGTGTAATGTTGATAGGATTAATGGTTATATCGTTATCGTTTTTTATTTATTATTTTCCTTTTGGATACACAAAAGTAAATGCTCTAATTTTAGTCACAATGATGACTATTTTATTAGTTTATTTGAATATTTTGGTGTCAAGAAGGAATAAGAAAAGACCTCTAATTAAAGGTAACTAATATAAAATTAACTTAAAAGAAGGTGCAAAAATGAGTGAAAAATTTAACAACGATGTCAATGTCGTTGAACAGGAGCCGATTGTCGGAACCTCTCCTGAAGCAAAACGACTAAAAAGAGCGGTTAAGAAATTAGCCAAAATCGACAGCAATGTCCTCATCATTGGAGAAACGGGCATTGGCAAAGAATTATCTGCCCGACACATTTTTGAATTAAGTACAAAATTCGACAATGCGTTTGTTAAAATTAACTGCGCAGGTTTAGGTAAAACGATTGATGAAAAAGACCTCAACGGCGAAGATAGTGAAGGCGATCAGGCAGTGATGAGGTCAATTGGTCTGTTAGAAAAAGCCGATAATGGCGTTCTTTTTCTTGACAATATCGGTGACATGAATTCCGAATACCAGGATGAGTTTTTAAGAATTATCCGGGATAAAATGGTCAGGCGGATTGGGAGTGATACTAGCCAAAAAATTAATCTGCGCGTCATTTCAACATCGGATCATGATCTTTTGCCTGAAGTCGAGTCCGGTAGATTTAGAAAAGAATTGTATTATCTTCTCAATGAGTTGACTTTAGTGATTCCGTCTTTAAGAGAAAGAAAGCAGGATATCCCGGAATTTTTCTCATATTTTTTAAAAAAGTTTTGCGAACAGGAAGGACGCGAAGAACCCGCAGTACAATCTGAAGTTTTTGAATCAATTCTTGAGTATAAGTGGAAAGGTAATATCCGGGAATTAGAAAATACTGTTCAGAACCTCGTTATGATGTCGCCTGAAGGAGAGCTTAGCGTGGACTTTCTACCTTTTAGAATTAAAAAACATCATTTTGATTTTCTGGAACCGCGTAATCTTAAACGCGTTGTTTCAGACCTTGAAATTTTCCTGATCAAAAAAGCGTTGGGGAAATTTGGTGGGAACCAGGTGAAAGCGGCTAAATTGTTGGGAGTCCCGGAAGCGACCCTGAGATTCAAGATGAAAAAATATGCAATTTTGCGAAACTAATTGTTTAATGGAAATATCAAAAAAAAAACAGGCGGTTTTTTAATCGCCTGTTTTTTTTATAGAATGTTTTTTCCCCTGTACGATTATCCGGTTTGTTTTGAGGCTATTCTTCTTTGCCCCAAAATTTTAACTTATTTTTCAAGGATAGTTTATCTTTGGGAACCTCCAAAATAAGACCTCCCTCACTGAAAAAGAAAAGATCGCCAATCATCAGCCCGATTGATTTACGCAATGGTTTCCAATTTTGGCGATAAGCTTCACTATCAACTTTTGTTCCTTCTCTTGACTTTTGAACCAACCTTACGCGTTGTGGGTGGTTGCGATTGATCATAAATGGGGAGTGGGTGGTGAAAATGAGTTGGTTTTTGATCGAGAGGTCTTCCAGCACTTTCACTAAATCTTTCTGCCCTGCCGGATGAAGATGAATGCCCGGCTCATCGATCAAGAACACGTATTCGTTTGCCTTGGCTTCATAAGTCTGGGCGAGAAAATTTATATAAAACGATAAGTACCAGCGAAATCCCAGGCTTCGCGATTCAGGCGTGTCGAATACAGTTGTGCTGTCTGAAATATCAATATAAAGCAATTTCCCATTTACATTCAGTTTTATCTCGACACTCGGCTCCTGGGACCAGACGCGCCGGATTTGATCGGTGATAACCCGACTCGCCTCCTCAGAAGCTCTTCTGCCGCGGGTTGAATCTTCAAAAATAACCTCAAAATTTTGCAGTCCACCGATTCTCAACAGGTTGCGTTCTGTTGTGAATCCTGGTCTCCCATCAACCAGGCTGTAATAATCCACACGGTTTTTCAATAGGGGAATACTATCAAAATAGATTATTTTGGGCATGAGCCTCAGGAATTTTTTCATGTCGGGAATTGAGACTTCATTTTCATCGATGAAAACTTTATAGTCCGCGATTTCAGCCCCGGTTTTTTTAATGAAAAAGCTTTCTGTCGTTTTGAACTGTTCAGAAATTTGGACTAATTTAATTCTGTTCTCTTTTGTAATATTAAAAAATTCGAGAATAAGTTCTGGCGGTTTTTTTTGATAATAATAATCGGAATACTGGCAGGTAAGTGAATTATCGAACTCAGCCTCCTTGTTGAAAGCTGACAAAGCTCTAAGAATGTTAGTTTTTCCACTTTCGTTTGGTCCGATCAAAACAGAAACTTTAGGATCAAAAGGAATAGTTAATTCAAAGATAGATTTAAAAGCTCGAATGAAGACGTTTGAGATAGTCATGGGTTTTCTCTTTTTGTTAATCGAACGATTTTGGAATTTTAAATATAAGAAGCAATTTGAATCAAATCAAGTAAAAAGTGTTTGTTTTTAATTTTTTTTTATTTGTAAAAACCAACCTGGACAAGCTAGAATTAAATAGTGTAAGGAAAGGAGTGTTGGAGCAATGGATTATTGAAATACAAACTCCATTACTCCTTTTGGGCATAATAATTACTTTTTGTTTATTTTGCCAGTGGACAAGAATTTGACTATTTAAGTACTACGGGACACCTTTTTAACTCTTGACTATTTAATAAAAAAATCGTATCTTTGCAATCACAACAAATGGTTGTATAATCACAATTACTCACTCAATATAATGGATCATTAAAATTTTTGTGACTGGCAGATGATGGATATTTATTTCTGCTTTGCTGTCTGCTGAAATGGAGGAAACAATGTTAGATGGTTCTCATTTTGGAATTACAAATGATAACAATCTAAAAAATTCAAAAATTGACGAAATAGTAATTTTGAAAGTCGGAATAATTGAACAACGGGATAGTTTTGATTTTAAAATAACCGGAAAAATATCTGTATTAAATGACCAGGGAATAACAATTTTAAAAGGAGTAACCGTAGCGGAAAAATGGCGGTTGAAAGTTAAAAACCGGCAGAATGCAAAATATGAATATAGTTTATTGCTGCAGAAATATTTTGATTTAAAGAAAGCAGAAGAGCAGGAGTACAAATTAATTGAAAGGGGAATTGGCGCCAGGATAAAAAAACTTGGCGCACAGTTTTATTTTAAAAAGAAGTTGGTTTGTGACAATTCAGAATACTGGTTAGTGGTTGATAAATTATCTTCAGAGCAAGAAGCTAATAATTTTGCAGAAAAAATGTTCGCTGATTTTAATTACAAAATTTTCAGAGAGAAACGGGATGAACCCCATGCATTATTTGAATTATTTGATAGTGAATCAGAGAAACTTGGTGAAGCAGAAAACAGCATTCGCATGGTTCCTGAATCGCCCGGGGCTATAACATATATTTATGATTCAACATCAAACGATATATCAAATAATAAAGTGAGCAAAACAGCTGCCTTTTTTGGCGCTGTTGAATTTCGATGTTTAGACGAAAATAAAGTTGCTATTATTTGTGAAAAAACAATCGAGAAATATGTCGAAAATGTTGTTGCATTACAAATGTCTGCCGAGCTGCCTGATGAAATAATTAAAGCACAAGCGATTGCTGTGAGAAGCAAAGCCATATCCGGTTTAGGCATAAATCATTATGATGATCCATTTGATGTATGTTCGGAAGAACATTGCCAGGTTTTTAGCTCCATTCTGCAAATACCGGCAAAAATTTCAAAGGCGGCGGAAGATACAACCGGTTTAGTTCTGATGAATAAAAACCAGGTTAAAGGTATAAATTATTCCGCCATTTGCGGGGGGCATGCAGACAGTAATAATTTTGTAAATTCTAATTTTTTCGATGAAACTTTTCCACCGGTATTTGACGGTGCAAATCAGGATATTTTTAGAGAATTTGGAGATTTATCTCAAGCGGAGAATCTCAAGTCATGGATAAAAAATAAGCCGGATGCTTTCTGTAACTTGAGTTATTTGAAAAATCAAAATATTCCTGGTTTATTAAAAGATTATTTTCGTTGGCACATTACTTACGATTTGGAGGAATTAGGGAAAATTATTTCTAAAAATGTTGGAACTGATATTGGTTCTCTCTACGAAATTATTCCGATAAGTAGAGGTGTATCAGGGAGATTGAAAGAAATAGAAATTTTAGCGAGTAACAAAAACCTGGTGATAAAAGATCAATCTGAAATTTGCCGCGTTTTGGCGCACGACAGGCTGCTAAGTTCATGTTTTATTATTGAATCTCAAATGGATGAACAGGGATTCCCAGTTAGTTTTACATTTCAAGGCGCCGGCTCAGGTCACGGCGCTGGACTGTGCCAGGCAGGTGGAACCGGGATGGCGCTTTATGGCGCTGATTATTCTGAAATATTAAAGCATTATTTTCGTGGATTTAAATTAAAAAAAATATACGAGGTATAAAAAATGTTTGATGATTTAAAAGACGAATTGAAAAAGTATAAACTCCGCATTGATAAATTACGAGGTTATCTTTGAAATAGAAAAAAAGACAGAAGAAATAAAAAAATTTGAGCAGAAGACATTGGCTCCTGATTTCTGGGATAACAGGGAAAAAGCGCAGGACATAATGCGCAAAATTGATATCCGAAAAAGTTGTGTTGAAAAATGGCAGAATTTGAATAACAAGGCAGAGTATATTGATGAAATTTTGGAACTGTCAGAGGAAGAAGAAGACGCTCAATTTTTAGAGGAAGTCCGGGTTGAATTAAATTCGTTGGAAAAGGAACTGAAAAATTTAGAGTTTGAGAGAATGCTCGATGATCCGGATGACCATTTAAATGCGCTTCTCACGATTCATCCCGGTGCAGGTGGCACTGAAAGCCAGGATTGGGCGCAGATGCTTATGAGAATGTACCTTCGCTGGATTGAACGCAAAGGATTTAAATCACGGGTTATGGATTTGCAATCCGGTGAAGAAGCCGGAATTAAAAGTGTCACTATTGAAGTTGAAGGCAAATATGCTTTTGGTTATTTGAGAGCGGAAATTGGCGTTCATCGGCTCGTTCGTCTTTCTCCCTTTGATGCTAACAAACGACGGCATACTTCTTTTGCTTCTATCTTTGTTTACCCGGAAGTAGAAAATGATGTTGAAATTTCGGTAAATCCAAACGATTTGCGGGTGGATACGTATCGCGCCAGTGGCGCTGGTGGTCAGCATGTGAATAAAACTGATTCAGCAGTCAGGATAACTCATATCCCCACCGGAGTCGTAGTGCAATGTCAAAGCGAACGATCGCAGCGTATGAATCGCGAAAATGCGATGAAGATCCTTATGTCCAGGCTTTATCAAAAGAAAAAGGAAGAAGAAAAGCAGAAACTTCAGGAACTGGAAGATAGTAAGAAAGAAATCGCCTGGGGCAGCCAGATCAGGTCATACGTTTTTCATCCCTACAATTTGGTGAAGGATCATCGCACCAAAGTTGAAACAAGCAATACCCAGGATGTTATGGACGGTAATATTGATGAGTTTATTCAGTCATATTTGATGAAAAAAGTGTAAGCAGAGAAAAGCGAATAGTGATTAGAACAAAACAGCTCTGGCAGTAATCATCGTACATCAATTTTTTCCTGCTACTGCAACTGCCACTGCTACTTTTCAATGATACAGGATGAATTTATTCTAATAATTTTGTATAAAAAGTGAATTAATCGTAGGAAAAAGATTGCGCCCGACTTTTGCAGAGATAGATTTATCAGCGATTGCTTTTAATATTAAGGGAATTAAAAAACGGGTTCACCCGGCACAAGTGATGGCAGTTGTTAAGGCGGATGGATATGGACATGGTGCAATCCAGGTGGCTCGCGTTGCAATAGAAAATGGGGCTTCATATTTAGGTGTCGCCCTTGTTGAAGAAGGTATCCAGCTCAGACAGCAGGGAATTCAAGAACCCATTTTGGTTTTTGGTGGCGCTTTTGAAGAGCAATTAAAAAGCTTTTTTGATTATAATTTGGAGATTACGGTTTACAAAGAGGATACGGCAAATAAACTTGCTGAAATTGCTCATGAACTTCAAAAACCAATTGATGTGCATATTAAAGTTGACACCGGTATGGGAAGAGTAGGCATCCCTTATGAAAAATCTGTTTCATTTATTGAATTTGTGAATAATTTGGAAGGTGTTTCATTAAAAGGTTTGTACACTCATTTTGCCACCTCAGATGAAAAAGACAAGCAATACGCAAATTTACAGCTTGATCGTTTCATGATAATTATTTCACAACTTGAAAAAAAATCCATTCACGTGCCGTTAAAACATGCAGCCAACAGCGGGGCAATTTTAGATATGCCGGAAACTTATTTAGACATGGTAAGACCCGGCGTTATGATGTACGGTTTTTATCCCTCCGTAGAAACGACGGAGAGTGTCGCTATTAAAGCGGCGATGACTTTTAAATCAAGAGTAAGTTACATCAAGGAAGTTCCTGATAATACAAGTGTCAGTTATGGAAGAAAATTTATTACAAGCAGACCAACAAGGTTAGCCACATTGCCGGTTGGCTATGCTGATGGTTACAACCGGTTACTTAGTAATAAGGGAATTGTGACAATTCGTGGTAATAAATTCCCTGTCATTGGCAGAGTGTGCATGGATTTAATCGTGGTTGATCTGGGAGATGACAAAACGATTCAGGAAGGGGACGAAGTTATCTTATTCGGCAGAGAAGAAGATAATGCTTTTACCGTGAAAGAAATATGCAACATGCTCAATACCATTCCTTACGAAGTAACTTGCTGGGTTTCAAAAAGAGTACCGAGGAAATATCTATTTGTTTAATCTCATCAATGAGTCTATTCTAAAGAGGTCTTAACTACTATTTGTATGAATTTTCACTAATTGATTTTATTGAAATTAGTGAAATTTAAATTCGTGCAATTAGTGTAATTAGTGGTTTTTAGAGCGGGCTCATCAATATTACGGAGATTTGAAGTGGAAGAGTTAACTGATATTCAAAAAGTACGTTTAGAAAAATTAGGGCAGATAAAAGAATTGGGTGTTAATCCTTATCCATTCTCGTATGATCGCACCCATTTTGCTGCGGATGTGATTGAAAAATATGAACCTGATGTGCAACAAAATGTTAAAATCGCCGGGCGAATTATGGCTGTCCGCAAACATGGCAAAGCAGCATTTTGTCACATTATGGATAGCAGCGGCAGGATCCAAATATATGTACGAAAAGACCAGGTTGGAGAAGATAAATATAAAATATTTAATTTGGTTGATATTGGCGATATAATTGGTGTTGAAGGTGAGATTTTCAAAACAAGAACTGAAGAAATTACTGTTCTTGTTAAGGATTTGGAATTGCTTTCAAAAACGTTGCGCCCGCTCCCCATTGTAAAGGAAAAAATTGAAGAGGGGGAGAAGACCCTGTATGACGAGTTTGCTGATAAAGAGATGCGTTACCGCCAGCGATATGTTGATTTAATTGTTAATCCCGAAGTGAAAGATGTCTTCCTAAAACGAACAAAAATATATTCTGCGATGCGCCGATTTTTAGAAGATAAAAATTATTTGGAAGTAGAAACGCCTATTTTACAACCATTGTACGGTGGCGCGGCTGCCCGCCCGTTTATCACCCATCATAATGCGCTGGACATCGATTTATATTTGAGAATTGCCGACGAGCTGTATTTGAAAAGATTGATCGTTGGCGGCTTTGATGGTGTTTTTGAGTTTGGCAAAGATTTCCGCAACGAAGGTATTAGCCGGTTTCATAACCCGGAATTTACCATGCTGGAACTTTATATTGCGTATGAAGATTATAATTTTATGATGGAGTTGGTAGAACAAATGATCTTTGCTGCCGTTCAAAAAGTTACCGGCGGATCCGAAGTCGTTTACCAGGGAAATAAAATTGATTTTACCCCGCCATGGTCGCGAAGAAAAATGGGAGAAATTCTGAAAGAGTTTACCGGCGAAGAAATTATTGGCAAAGATAAAAATGAATTATTAGCCATTGCCAAAAAATTAAACGTTCCCATTGAAGCGGGTTCGGATGTCGGTAAAATCATTGATGAAATTTTTAGCGAAATTGTTGAGCCAAAATTAATCCAGCCGACTTTTATAACTGACTACCCATTGGAATTATCGCCGCTGGCTAAGAAACACCGCTCAACTGCCGGAGTTGTGGAAAGGTTTGAAGGATTTATCGCTGGGAAGGAATTTTGCAACGCTTTTTCCGAATTGAACGATCCCATTGACCAGAGAGAACGTTTTGAGCAGCAGGTGAAATACGGTCAGGCGGGCGATGAAGAAGCACACGTGATGGACGAAGATTACATTCGCGCGCTCGAGTACGGCATGCCGCCAACTGCTGGGTTGGGTGTTGGCATGGATCGGTTGACAATGATACTAACGGATTCGCCGTCTATCCGGGATGTCATTTTCTTTCCGCACATGCGACCGGAGCAGGGGAGTGATGAAGTTGATGGTTGATTTTTTTATCTTCCAATAAAACATTGCCGGAAATCAATCAGATGGCAACAACAAGATGTTTTTTACAACTAAATTGGGAGTTATAATGAGCGATGAAGAATTAATTTACTCGCTTAATATTGAGGATGTTCAGACTGTAGCAATGGAGGTAATGGAAAGGACATTAAGTAGAACTGAAATAGAAAAAATACAGAAATTTATTGAAGAAAATATTAGTTGGTATGATGCAATTGCTGACGCTATTCATCAATACTTTTCAGAAGAAGAAATACAATCGTTGTAATAATTCTAAAATGCATATTATTGCAGTAAATGGCTGTTGCTATGGAAGAGATAACAAACCAGATAAAGGTGAATACCAAAAACTATGTGGACAAAAGTTTTGGACATTCATTTCAGGAAATGAATTATTATACACTGATATTATTGAACCATTAGGACATAAAGCTAAAGAACGGAATGAAGAATTTTTGGAACAATATTCTCAGATATTGAATAAATTTACTCTTGAATTTGGCAATAAATTTTGTGTGGATGGAAAAATAAACTGGGAAAAATTAGTGCAATTTAATTCGTCTATACAGGTTTGATTGGAAGTGGGCAAAACAGAGAAGCTATCATCATCAATGTAAAGTATGGATTATTTTTAAAAGAATCATAGTTAGAAAAACGACAGGTGAAAAAATGATAGATTTAAGCACTGTTAATCAGATCAAAAAAGCACCTCTTCAGGATCGTTTCCAAATAATTGAAACAATCCTGCAATCTTTGAAAGAGGATATTCATCCAAGATTAGATAATCAAAAGCAAGAATTTAAGTATTTCAAAATTCGCAAATACAGTTTGGGCGGTGAAATTCATGTTGATCGCGATGAATTGTATTCTGAAAGGGGCTTGTAATTTTGTTTGCCATCGACACAAATATTTTGGTTTATGCACATAATGCAGACTCACATTTTAATGAGAAGATGAGTTCTTTTTTAGAAAGAATTATGAATGATCGGGACGAGAATGGTGAATTATCTGTTGCTATTCCTGTTCAAGTTTTGGTGGAATTTATAAATGTCATAACCCGCCAAAATATCGGAAAACCTGTCGCTTTATCTGCAGCAATAGATATTGTTCAAGATTACCTAGCGCACTAAAGTGCAGGCGAAGGCTGAGGCAAAGGCGAAGGAAAAAAAATTCTTAATCCTTTAATCTTATACCTTACTCCGCCTTAGCCTTCGCCTCAGCCTTTTTGATGTAAGAGTTAAGTGATCTGGGTTAGA
>JADHVV010000140.1 GCA_016783825.1 Candidatus Zhuqueibacterota bacterium
AGCAGGGTCGGATCCTCAACCTTATTAAATGAGGGAATATACTGAATTTTGTAACACTTTCAAAGAAAAAGTAAAGTTATCAACATTTCACCGCGCTACTACTAGTGTGGATAACTTTTAGAATATTTCAATATACAATGTTCCGGATCGACAGGATCAGTTTTTGTTTCTTTTATGTTTTGTTGAACATGAAAATAACTTACTTGTCTTTTATATCAAATTAATATACTGAATTAACTAATTTGTAAATCCTTCTTTCTTTTTGTAAATAAGTTCAAAAGATTATTATCCTGTTACATCCTGTACAATCCCGTAATCCTGTCAAAAAAAGGATATCCATGAACAAACAAAAAAAAAGCCTGATTCTAATCGTTGACGATGACCAAAAAACATTAGACATTGTCGAAGACATACTCACTAAAAATAGTTATAAAGTGCTGACTGCCCAAAATGGCGAAGAGGCGATCCAGCTTTTTGAGACAAATCCAATTGAACTGGTTTTGCTCGATTATGATCTGCCCGGCAGCGCTATCCAGGGAATTGAAACGCTGGAACAAATGACTTTGATCAATTCGCTCATCCCGGTTTTAATAATCAGCGGTGTTGGCGGTGTGCCCGGCGCTGTCAAATCATTACAAGTTGGCGCGGTGGATTATATTGAAAAACCGCTGAATATGTACCAACTGTTAGCTCGAATAAACGAGCAGCTTGAAAAAGGCAGCAAACTGCAAGCAAAGGAAAAAGCAAAAAATGATCTTTATGATAAATATGGCATGATTGGAACAGCTAATGGTATGCTAAAAATTTATGAACAAATAGACCAGGTAGCCCCGACCAATGCCAAAGTATTGATCATGGGCGAGTCCGGGGTTGGAAAAGAATTGGTGGCAAATGCTATTCATTCGTTGAGTCACCGGGGTAACGAGCCATTTATTAAAATTAATTGTGCTGCCATTCCATCTGAATTAATTGAAAGTGAACTTTTTGGGCACAGGAAAGGGATTTTCACTGGTGCTTTCACCGATAAGATTGGAAAATTTCAAATTGCAGATAAAGGGACAATATTTTTGGATGAGATCGGTGATATGAGTTTGATGACCCAGGCAAAAGTGCTGCGTGCAATCGAGGGAGGTGATATCACCCCACTCGGTGAAACAAAAGAAATTAAAATTGATGTTCGGGTAGTAGCTGCTACGAATAAAAATCTGGAAAAAGAGGTAAACCTGGGAAAATTTCGTGAAGACCTTTATTACCGTTTAAACGTGGTTACGATTGAAGTGCCGCCATTAGATGAAAGAAAGGATGATCTCCCCTATTTAGCGGAATACTTTTTAAAAACTTTTTGTGATCAGTATAATAAAAAACACAAACATATCACAAACCGGGCAATGGAATGTCTCATCAACCAGGACTGGAAAGGGAATGTCCGCGAGCTCAGAAATTTGATGGAGAAGCTGGTCATTTTTGTTACCGAGGAAATAATTGATTTAAAACACTTGAAAGAGATTTTTGGTCGCCAACGGATGAGTGAAAAACTGGAACTTAATCTCCCCCTCAAACAAGCGCGCGACCAGTTTGAAAAAGAATATATTGAAACAAAATTAATCGCCAATGGCTGGCAGATAGGAGTAACAGCAGACCAACTGGGAATGGAACGAACCAATCTTTACCGGAAGATGAAGCAGTTGGGGATTGAGCAAGTTAAGCTGAACCACTAATCCACCAAGAAGACGGCGGCTCTATACTTGTTATGGGTTAAAATGTAACATCCGATAAAAAGTAACTCCAGTGATCTGAAATTGAAAAGTAGCAGTGGCACAGTCTATATATTACAATTATAAAAATAAGGTAACTGTACAGGCAGTGGCAGTTGTTTCAGAGCTATGTTTATGGTTGTGCCACTGCCACTTTTATCTAAAAACATGAAATTTGTTTTAGAAAATTACTCAAGCAATGTTACAAACTAAACCTTAACAAGTATAACAGCATGTTAATCTAAATATCAAATAAATAATGCCAGCACTTGCTCAGAATTAAATTCTACTATAAAAAAAAGCGCCCCAATTTGGGACGCTTTACTCATTGATCAACTAACTTCATCCAACATTTTTTTCATCCGGGACAAACGCACCTCCCTTTCCTTTACAAATTTCTGAATTCCTTTAAATAACCAATCAGGTGAAATATGCGCTTCTTCACTAAGCTCATCCACTGAACCACCGCTGCGCCATTGATTGTCCCAGTCTGAGGACATGGCGCATTGCTCGGCTGTTTTATTGGCAAGCCAATCATGCATGTTTTTCCGGGAAGCATTGGTGATCACTGTCGAATCCAGCCAGTCACCGTCAGAGATCAATTCTTTCTGAAAGCTTTCCGGCTGCATTTTAAATAATTCATAACTGACAGCAGCAACTAATTTTATATTTAATCCAGCTTCATCAAATTTGGGAAGCAGCTTCACAATGTTTGAGGTCGTACTCGTTCCCTGGACAAAGATCGTTCCCATTTTAGACAAGCCCGGTTTATAATCACGGATAATGTATGCGCCTTTTGCAGCTTCAAAATAGGAAGCCATGCCCAACTTTTCCCGGTCCGGAATTTCAATTGGCGGGCGGGTTAAATGAAGCGCAATAATGGGTTTGTCGGTTGCCATGGCAGCGCCAACCATTGGCGCTACTTCATTGTGTTCCCAGGGGTAAAGATTGATCACCTGACCTTCGGGGAACATCTGGGTAATGCCTGGCGCGTGGATGCCAAAATGGGTGCGGGAATCTTCCGCCGTCTCCGGTCCCGAATGTCCGGCAATCCACAGTACTTTCCCCACTTTAATTTCCGAATCCTGGGCCAACTGGCTGAACAATCTCATAGCGCCGTATTTCAAATAAACAAATGAACCATAAGTAGAGCAGGTTGAATAGAATCCGTTAAATTCTTCGTATTGATTTTTTGCCAGATTAACGGTAGCAATTCCGGCTGATATGCCTGAATTGGCAAATTCTGTTATCCCCTGCGGCAATAAACAACCCTGGGGATTTTCGTTTCGCTCATACGGACCAAAACCTTTAAAATCACCATACCCTTTAGCAAAGCCGGAAATATTTGTCGAATCTGCCAGATCAGCAGACATGGCAATGTACATGGGACGACCGTATCTTTTGTTACATTCAGCATTTATCCAGGCGCCAAATTTTGCCAGTCCGGCTCTGTTGGGAGCCTTGTCACCAGGTTTGGCAAAAATGTCTTGTGGGTAATTTTTGTAATCGGTGAACACGGGATCTTTGAATGGATTCTTTTCAAAATCATAAAATAACGTTGTTTTATTTTCCGGGATCGACTCACCAAGATCGACTAAATAATCCGCAACAAAATCCAACAATTCAGGATCCTGGTCATATAATTGAAGAACCCGGTTCAAATTAAGACCTGTCTGTTCAACCCGCTCTTTTTCGGTTGTGAGCGCTTCTTTTCCGAAACCTTCAAATTCTATCCCATAGCGCTCGGTAAATACTTTTGTCTGCTCCCAAAAGCCGGGGCTGTTGATGGGTTTATGAGGCGTGCCGTGTGATGTGTTGTCATAAATTCCGTAATCGCGACCTTTTTTAGTCTTGAACCAACTGATGTTAGGCTGCTTATTTTTGTTTTCACTGTAAACCATATTTAAAATGGTATCCGTAACAGTGTCCCATTCCATCCCTTTTTCTGTGCCAAAAACTCTCCAACCATGTGCGCCAAACCAGTCATCAGGGGAGCCGTGAACAATTGAGCTCATTCGATGATTATCAATTCCAAAATCATTCCAATCGATGAGAAAATAGAGGTTGTTCAATCCCAGTCCCCAGGCCGAATTTTGCGTTTCATGAATCGCACCGGCAGTCAGTCCCCCTTCGCCCTCTACGGCAAAAACGCGCACATCATCAGCGCCGGCTAATTTTAAGGCAGTTGCTTCACCGGCGGCTACGGGTGAGCCGTGTCCTGAAGGACCTGTATTAAATTTCAAAAATAATGTTTTGCCAGCCATTTCCGCATGCCCGGGCAAACCCCCATTGTGTCTCAATGTCAGTAGATCTTCCCAGTAAACTGCTCTTTCAGCTCCCCCGGTTATTTGATATTTTTTATCACCGGTCTGGTTAAATTTTCTTCGCAACGCTTCATTAAAAACTGAAAGGACGGCGTAAACCAAAGGAATTGTATGTCCAGCCACTAAAATAAACCGGTCAGCAAATCGTTTATCAGGATTGCGGAGATCGTACCGCATCACACCGCTCAGCATTGTTGCCAATAACATGTGTACTTTTGAGCGTGAACCGCCCGGATGACCGCTTTGCCTGAGATTTAACATCATGGCAATGCTCTGGTCAACCATATCTTTTAATTTTTCCCATTTGGGAAAATTTGTTTCCAGCTCCTGGTATTTCTGTCCAATCAATTGTGTATCATTCGCCATAGTATTGGTTCTCCATCTTTTTTAAACGTATTTAAATACATTGTAACTATTTAGCGAAGCTTCGCCTTAGACCGACAAGAAAATATCTCCCACGGAAATGAACTCCCACGGAATAAAAAAATTATTTTTTTTTCTGTGGGAGTTCAAATTCTGTGGGAAAAAATTTGCACTGTTTGTTAATATTTTCCCTATTCAAAAATTTATTCATCACATACCTGAATAGCTACAATTCGTTTTTAATTTTTTGCCAACTATCATTATGTATTAATACAAATGAACCAAAGATAAATACGTAAATTTGCTGTAATGCCTAATAAAATAAGGATGATAAATGTAAGCAAAAAAACACAAAAGGTCAAGTGATTTTTTTGTCAAAATTTGCAGATTTTATTTTTAAGAAATTCAAAACATCCTGTGGATCCTGAAAATTGTGATCCTGTCAATTATACAAAAGCAAAAAAGCAGAATCCAACCATTTCATTTGAATTCTGCATTCTTAATCACTAACAACTGTAAACTAAAATTTAAGAAGCCTTTTTATTCTGTTTGCTTTCTAAAATGTAATTTAAATTTTTAAGCAATTCACCTAAATCTTTATCCTTTATTCCTCTCAAATTCGCATGCAACGCAAGCGTACCCCAGGCAGGGTGTCCGCCTCAGGAAAAACAAAAAATACCTGTCTGTTGCAGCGGATCGACTAATTCCGGATAATTATAAACGATCTCTGAAATTTTAGTGTCTTTATCAATCATGAACAACACCCCTTACTTTCTTTTTGTTGAGAAAAAATTTGTTAATTATGAAACCTGTTTTTGTTATCGTTAATGATTTGATGCGTTATTGAAAGAAAAGATTCAGGTGAAAATTTAGCTTTTTAAATTTTATTTGTAAAAAATAATTAACATTTCAGTTCTACGAAGAGTTTTAAAATTAGCTATTGAAATATACTAAAACCCAAAAAGTTTTGAGTTTATTATTTTCGGAATACAATCTCCGCAGTAGCGGTTCAATTAAAATTTAAATGTTTCGCAGTAAGGAAGATCTTTATGGATTGTGACGGCGCATAAAGGCGCCGTACTCCGAAATCAATTACTAAATAAAAACACTAAAACCTTTTTGCGATTAGTATATTTAAAAATAGTTTTCATCCTATCCGGTCTATTCTTCCAAATCAGCAATTTGTTTCGAAGGAGAATTTATTTTATCCCACTCCATGAATATTATCACTGATCAGAGGGGAGCATGGCTTGTTTTAATTTGAAAAACTTATATAATCCAAAAAATGAGCGTTCAAAAAATAATTTGGTAATCAAGAAAATTGAGTAATAAGGGACGTGAATTAATTAAGCTGATCAAGTGCACCGATCTAAATCTTACAAAAACAGTGCTTGAAAAAAATACAAATGGTCAAGTTATTTAATTCACAGTCCTAAACATCTATATCGCAGACATGGGAACGCACAGAATTTTGAAAATAGATAAAAGCGGCAGCGTTAAAACCATCGCAGGCACAGGACAAATGGGAAGTAAATTGGAAGCGTTGAATAAACCGGCTGCTTTGCTTGTGCATGAAGGGAATCTCTGGATCGCTGATTTAAACAATCACCAGATTAAGGTACTAAGTATCGATTAGAATGTTTTGTGAAATCACATTAAAAAGGCGTAAAACTCCCAATATAGCACTTAATCGAATATCCCTCAAACATCTTCCTGATCTCCTCCATTTTTTCTAATCCCGGGGATTTTATATTTTGCCAGGTATATTTCTTACCGAGCAGTTCGTATTTTGAAAATCCGAGATGGTGCAGTGGTAAAATGTTTATTTCTTCCAGCCCGATTTTTTTCATAAAATTTGCTGTTGCATTAATATTTTCTGCCGAGTCATTAAATCCGGGAACGATTGTTTTTCTAATTATCAATCGACAGTTTCCTTTTGCTGCGATTCTTGAAGCATTCTCTAAAATCAACTCGTTTGGCACACCTGTTCCGTTTTGGTGAATCTTTGAATTCATGTGTTTGATGTCAAAAAACAGCCAATCCAAATAATTTAATACTTCTTCGTAAACTTTGTATTGAACATACCCGCAAGTCTCTACGGCGGTATGAATGTAAGAATCGTAACATTGTTTGAGAATTTCGATGGCAAATTCAGGTTGAAACAAAGGCTCACCACCGGGTAATGTTATACCGCCTCCTGTTCCCCAGTATTGCCGATCCCTTTGAATTTTCTTCATCAGCTCTTCTACTGTGATGGGATAACCTGCAATCCTCAATGCATTTTGATTACACGCATTGTATGTTTTTGTGAATCAAATTTACTTAACGCTAATAGAGATCTTACAGCATGAAACATTGCATAATATGAACGATTAACCGATTGAGAAAATTTATTATTACTAAACATGATCTCTGACGTCTCTAAATCGTCCTTTGCTTTTTTCATACGATATTCTGACAAATCAAGAATTCTATTTTCCATAAATCTCAATTCCTTCTTCAGTGACGTTTTTATAAAAAGGTAAAATTTCTGAATACTCTCTGTAACGGTTGTAGGTTTCTTCAGTTATTGATACCAATATATCATAATTCAAACTAAGGTCAGCCATAATATCTGCAATTCGATATTTATTTTTTCTCAAATTTTCATCGGTATCATCTACTAAAACAAAAAAATCTATATCAGATTCTTTATTCTGGCTATTTTTTGCATATGAACCATATAAAATAATTTTCATCAGCTTGTCGCCAAATAAATTTACCATATCTTTATTTATTTCTGAAAATAATTTTTTCCGATTCATTTGACTCTCCATTTATCTTAACTATCTGCATTTACAAACAATGTTTTTCTATCGTAATAATTGTATTCAATATTAAAAGAATTAATGTGAATGTCAAGCAAAAAATAATGGTCTTTATTCTTTGGATCAGCAGCGCTGTTCGTACTATGCTGAACAATAATTCGGATCATATAACTCCTCATTTTTAAACACCACCAACGCCAGCATTACAGCATGTTCATAAAGCTGAGCCCGATTAACAACATTTTGTGTCAAAATACCAATCGCACCAAGATTTTGTTTCGAATTTTTCTGGTTAAAAATAATGTCATTCGCCAGCCCCATCTCTTTGCCTTCGAGAATTTTTTGTGCGACTTTATTTGGCAGAAAAAAAGTGCCGCTTTTAGCCTTTCCGGTTAATTTTTTCGATTTAATGACGACCCAGGCAAAAGCTGCCATTTCACCATTTTCATATTCAATTCCGCCTTCAATGCCAACCCAATAATCTGCATCAGCCACCGACTGAAATGCCTTATTCACCCGGTTAATCGCTCCTTGAAGTGTTTCTTTATCCGACATCGGCTGATCGCTTACCCCGGATGAAATATTTTCAGAGTCAATTTTAAATTGCTCACCAGGAAACATTTTTTGAAAACCGCTGACTGTTGCTTCTATCTTAACCGGATTATTTGAGGCGATGAAAATTTTTTTTATTTTTTATTTCTTCCCCAGCACTGAGAATTGCAATTAGAATCTGAAACGATGCTTGATATCTGCCCAAAAATCCTCCAAAAAGATGGCGGACTAACAGGATGGCGGACGTTCCGCTTGATTCTAGATGCTGGATGGGTATGGTGTATCCAGAAACCAGCATCGAGCATCCAGAATCTTTATGTCATTTTTATTAAATTTTGGAATATTCAGAAATGTAATAAAGTTCAAATATCAAAATTACATTTTACTAAAAACCATGCCCAACCGCTTTTCATAAAGCTCCTGTCTTACGATTTGAACATCTCCTTTCACCTTCATGCCGATCTTCGGATTATCGATATCGAGTTGACCGGTGATTCTGTTACCATCATCAAGTTCAACAATTCCCAGCATTAAACTTGCTGTTTCGTAATCTGCCGGCAACGTAAATAGATGGGTAAACGTCAATAGCTTTCCTTTTTTTGACATTGGTACAATATCAAATTCATTGTGATCATTGTCGCCGCATTTTCTGCAAATTGTTCGATACGGGTATTGTATGTGTTTGCATCTTTTGCATTTGTATGCATATATATTCAGTTCCATAATTAGTTCTCCCGGGTAAAAGTTAAACAGACCACATTGTTTCCGAAACCACCAAAATTACAGGTGAATCCAACCTTTGCATTTTTTACCTGTCGTTCACCAGCTTCGCCACGAAGTTGGGTTACAATCTCGTGAGCTTGAGCCACACCGGTAGCGCCAACAGGGTGCCCTTTGGCTTTGAGACCGCCCGATGGATTTATGGGGATTTTCCCGCCGATTTGTGTTTCCCCTTTTTCAAGCGCAATATGTCCCTGCCCTTTTTTAAAGAAACCAACTTCTTCGCTCTCTACGATTTCCAAAATTGTAAACGCGTCGTGAAGTTCCGCCACATCAACGTCTGCTGGTTTCAGTCCTGCCATATCAAATGATTGTTTTGCAGCGCCTCTCACTGCCAACAAATCTGTCGGTTCTACCCGATCATGAACAGCATGTGTGTCAGTTGCCTGCCCGATTCCTGCCAGTTTAATTTTTGGTTTATCAATTTTCTCAGCAACTTCCTTGGTAGCTAGAATTACGCAGGCGCCGCCATCAGAGATTGGACAGGTATCAAAAAATCTTAAAGGATCTGAAACCATGGGATTGTTGGTTGCAGCTTCCGGCGAATCAAGAATCCCTTCAAGCGTGATCGGCTGATGCAAATGGGCGAATTCATTCATCAAAGCATTGGCATGATTTTTCACTGCGACCATTGCCAGGTGCCGTGAAGTTACACCATATTTTTCCATGTACAACCGGGTAAACATTCCTGCTAAAGATGGAAGTGTTACACCGTAAATATATTCGGCATGGGGATGAGTTAGCGTGGCAACAAAATCGGTTGCAACCAGGTTATTCACTTCGCGCATTCTTTCCGCGCCAATCACCATTGTTGTGTCATGCATTCCGGATGCGATTGCCAAATAACCCTGCTTAATTGCAGAAGCGCCGGATGCAGGGCCATTCTCAATTGTTTCAGCCCCGGCAGGAGTTAAACTCATGTGATCAACAACAGCGCTCGCCAGCCCGGTCTGGTTATTCACTCTCCCGGATCCCATATTTGCGACGTAAAGATGATCGACTTTTTTCAAACCGCAATCTCTCAATGCCATTAACCCGGCATAAGCAGCGATTTCCACCAGTGGATATTCCAGTCGTGTAAAGGTTGTAATTCCGATACCAATAACATAAACATCTCTCATTTTATTGCCCTCCCAATTTTTTGCGCTGTTCCATTAAAACGGTTGCTGTTGAATCATATCGCGAGCGGGTAGCTGCCAACAAATCTTCGGGCGGAGTTGGTGGATCACTGGGGGGCAAAATAGCTTCTTTTGCTTTTTCCAGCAGATGTTCGGGCACGGGTCGTCTGCCAACAACCAGGCTGTCTCTGGCTTTATCAAATAATTCTTTAGTCAGAGACCAGGAAGGTACACCGCCAAGTTCATGGGGAATATCGAATCTTTTTTCCAGGTTATATTCAATCATCCACCTTCTAAAACCGATGGGCGATTCTGCCACAATGAGTACCTCTTTTTGTTTTAGAGCATCAATGTGATATTCCATTTTTGTGGCAAACGCATGGGCACCGATTCTCAACCCTCTGCGCAAGGCTATGGTGTGATAGGACATTCCCACCTCTTTATTCACCATCCTGCCATTGACAATAGCTGCCAATTCACCATTTATTTGCGCAACCAAAACATATTCATCCTGAACACGATGGGTATAATAAGCCAATAGTTCAGCATAAACTCTCGAAGCAACAATATCGTAAAAATCTCGCTCTACATGCATCAACGGTTCAACATGCGGCAGAATATCAGGAATCTCCTCACGGCTCACTTGGCGGACGACCATCTCTTCCCCGCTGGCAACGGTCATGTACTTAGGTACAAAAGGCGGCATGGGATTATCAATCGGTCGAAGTATTTTTTCTAAATCAACGGACATATTTCCTCCATAATTTGTAGGTTTTTTTATATTGAATTATTGTGTACAATATTTTATAACTAACATTTATTCTACTTTGTCAGATTAATAATAAATGGCGATCATCTGTCATTCCGGCGTGCTTTTTTGCCGGAATCTCCTGATCAACATATTGAGATTCCGGTATTCCGCTTCGCTTCAACCGGAATGACAAGCGAACAGTAATAATGTGACAAAGTAGAATTAAATTAGTAGAACAAAAAAACATCCTGTCAATCCGGTTCATCCAGTAATCCTATCAAATTTACTTTTTAACTATCACAACTTCCCGCAATTCCTTTTCCCTAACACCATCCAAAAACTTCTGAAACTCAAAATAATCCTCAGCATCAATTCTATCTCCAAAAAGCAATTTGTTCGAAGAAATATTCAACACGTTCTCTGAAACAGAATTTCCCCATTTTGCTATACCGAATTTTGTGATTAGCAAATCATTCGTATTTATATCTTCTACCTGCCAGCCTTCGGGGATTTGAATATTTAAATCCAACTCGAACTTTGAACCAAACCGGAATTGTATCGGATTAGTTCGGTCTTTTGAACGGAAATAATCAGGGAGTTCAAATGCGGAAATATCGCCCGGGCAGAACACTAACTTACCTGGTCTGGCTATAGCAAATGTTGATGTGTGAAAAGTATAAAAAATAGTTAACGGATCAGCAACCGGGTTTAAACCTTCGATTTTCAAAGAGTCCAACAAAAGACCTGAACATCGTCCGGCAAGGTATGTCTCAAACCACTGTTTTTGTCTTTCCGGTGAAGAAAAAATTACATCTTCACGTTTTTCACTGGCAAATGCGCCCCTCAATTTTGTTTTTCCGTGAACTGTCGCAAAACCTGTTGTGTCTAATTCTACCTTCCACTCCATTAATGTGTAATTACTTTCCGGCGCAGTTCGAGGCGTTGTTTGAATATTTGCTTTCCCTTTTCCCCCCACAACCAGCACCTCCATTCCCTGGTCATACCAGGGAAGTTCCCCAAACGGACAGCCTTTTTCAGTAGCATCCATCCAAATACCGCTATTGCCCAGAGAAGGGCAGTAAGCGATAACATGATTGAAATGATAAGGCGAGGGCAAACTGGTATCTGCCTTGCCACTATACCAGGTACTGATGATCACCTCGTGAGCCTCCAGCCCGGCTTCACGCGCTAATGAGCAGAGCAATGTTGACATATCTTTGCAATCGCCGTACCTGTTTTTTAAAATTTCTTCAGCCGGGTGCGGTTGGAATCCGCCGATGCCAATGGATACCGCAATATAGCGGACATGATCTCTGACCCACTCGTAAATACGTTTTAATTTTTCTTCTTCATTATTTATTCCATTCGTTAATTGTTTCGCCAACTCCCTGACAGTTTCACCGGCTTTTATTCTCGGTTCTGATAAATCGTAATACCACAATGAAACATCATCCCAGGTTTTTACTCCCAAAGGGGCTATTTTTAAATGGGCAATATATTCATTTGCCGGCGGCATTCCAAATTCTGATTTCACAGGTGGAACATCTTTGGCTTCCCAAGTATAAGAAGATTTAAAACCCTTTGGCGCTTTTTTAATTTCCGGTTCAATATTTGTTCCATAAAGCCGATAATTAATATCCGTATCCAGCGGCTCGTACAAAGAAAACCGGGAAACAAGTGTTGGCGAGTCATTTTGAAAGCTCCAGGAGTGCCCCAAAGTTTTAATGGGAAATCTCAATTGGTAGCTGTATTCTATTACTGCCCCGTCTTCCACCGCAGGCATGGTAAAAAGTTTTGCACGCTGGTCAGAAAAAAAAATGAAATTTGGATAGAGATTAATGTCAAAAATATTTTTCTTCTCGAGCACAGTAATTTTACCATCAGGAGAAATGGTGCGGGCTTGAATGTTATCCAAATAACTTTCAGGACTATAAGGGATGGCAACGTTAGCGTATTTTTGACCTTGTGTATTTAACACTTTTAAAATTCGATGTCTGTGGAAAACTGTTTGGTACATATTCTGTGTCGGAGTAATTTCCAACTCGCCTTCATCCAGAATAATAACTGCACCAGCATCCGGGAATTCTTCTTTGCCGGGAAGATTGGAAAATTCAAATTCTTTCCAATCCACCCTGGTAGCCCAATGGCTTTGATGAGCGCAGGAGAATAAAATTATCAATAATAAAACAGCTGTAAGAATCGGGATGCATCTTTTAATCGAATAAAGATAATAACAATTATATCTGATCATACTCAGGGTTTCTCCTTAATTGTTATTTATAGTATTACAAGTCAAATCTTCGTTTTTTGTGCAAAAGAATTTCTAACCCAGATCAATTAACTTTCATACCGAAAAGGCTGAGGCGAAGGCAAAGGCGAAGCAAGGTATAAGATTCAAGGATTAAGGATATT